>JALVXQ010000017.1 GCA_027038255.1 Sulfurimonas sp.
GTTCAAATCCTCGTGTCGGCACCATTGAATTTTGAATATTAGAAACAGTGTTAGACCAGAATTAGATATAAATAAATATCACGATGGTGGGATAGTCAAGTGGCCAACGACGGCAGACTGTAAATCTGCTCCCTATGGGTTCAGAGGTTCGACTCCTCTTCCCACCACCACTCAAACAAGACGCGGGTGTAACTCAGTGGCTAGAGTTCCTGCCTTCCAAGCAGGCTGTCGAGGGTTCGAATCCCTTCACCCGCTCCAATGAGATTCTGGAAGCTGAAGTACAATTTCACCTTACTTCATACAACTATATATTATTTTATATAAATATCTATATAGTAAAATCTAATCACAATAACTAATATTATAAAAAAAATGAAGAATCATGCAATGATTTCTTAAACTAAAAATCAAACTGTGCTTATGTGGCTCAGTGGTAGAGCACTTCCTTGGTAAGGAAGAGGTCGTGGGTCCGATTCCCATCATAAGCTCCATCATAGATGTATTTATAAAGTTTAAGAAATAATTGAATGATTTTTGGATATAATTCCATTTCAATTCACAATTAAAGTAGGAGAAAACTATGGCAAAAGAAAAGTTTGAACGTAACAAACCCCATGTTAACATTGGTACTATTGGTCACGTTGACCACGGTAAAACAACATTAACAGCAGCTATTACTGCAGTACTTGCAGTTAAAAATGATGCAAAATTTATGGATTATGATGCAATCGATAACGCACCTGAAGAGAGAGAGCGTGGTATTACTATCGCTACTTCACACGTAGAGTACGAAACTGATACACGTCACTATGCACACGTTGACTGTCCAGGTCACGCGGATTATGTTAAGAACATGATTACTGGTGCTGCACAAATGGACGGTGCTATTCTTGTTGTTTCTGCAGCGGATGGCCCAATGCCACAAACGCGTGAGCACATTCTTCTTTCTAAGCAAGTTGGTGTACCTTACATCGTTGTTTTCATGAACAAAGAAGATATGGTTGATGATGAAGAGTTATTAGAATTAGTTGAGATGGAAATTCGTGAACTATTAGATATGTATGAATTCCCAGGTGATGATACACCAATCACTGCAGGTTCTGCTCTTAAAGCTCTTGAAGAAGCTAAAAGTGGTACTTTAGGTGAGTGGTCTGACAAGATTGTTGCACTAATGAAAACAGTAGATGAGTATATTCCTGAGCCAACTCGTGAAACTGACAAAGATTTCTTAATGCCTGTTGAAGATGTTTTCTCAATCTCTGGTCGTGGAACAGTTGTTACTGGTCGTATCGAGCGTGGTATTGTTAAAATAGGTGACGAAGTAGAAATCGTTGGTATTAAAGATACACAAAAAACTACTGTAACTGGTGTTGAAATGTTCCGTAAAGAGATGGATCAAGGTGAAGCTGGAGACAACTGTGGTATTCTTATCCGTGGTATCGCTAAAGAAGATGTTGAGCGTGGTCAAGTTCTTTGTAAGCCAGGTTCAATCAATCCTCACACAACATTTACTGCAGAAATCTATGTTCTAAGTAAAGATGAGGGTGGTCGTCATACTCCATTCTTCAATGGTTACCGTCCACAATTCTATGTTCGTACAACAGACGTAACAGGTGCAATCACTTTACCAGAAGGTACTGAAATGGTTATGCCAGGTGATAACGTAAGCATTACTGCTGAACTAATTCACCCAATTGCAATGGAACAAGGTACTAAGTTCGCTATCCGTGAAGGTGGTAGAACAGTTGGTGCCGGTGTTGTTGCAGAGATCATTAAATAGGTTGCTTTTGCGACTTATTTAATCCTTTAAAAGGTTTATACAATGAGAGAAGCAATTCACTTAGGTTGTGAGAAGTGTACAAGACGTAACTATCACACAACTAAAAATAAAAAGACTCACACTGAGAAATTTTCAGTACGTAAATACTGTAAATGGTGTAAAGAGCACACAAATCATAAAGAGATGAAGTTATAATTATCGTTTCACTCTAACGGCAATGGAAGTAATTCCATTGCCTACGTTAACACTAGGTTTTCTTCAGCAGAAGGCTCACGCAACTAGTTGCTTTAAAATCGCAAGCGATTTTGGGCATACCGCCGAGGTCTTCAGTACCCTTGGTGGGTGAAACTTAGCGTTAGCGTAGTATTTTGGACTTTGTTCAAAATGCGTTCTCTTTAAATAAAAGAGGTTCCCTTGGTTTTACTTGTAAAACTAAGGAGTCTAGGCGTATAGCTCCAATGGTAGAGCACCGGATTCCAAATCCGGGTGTTGGGAGTTCGAGTCTCTCTACGCCTGCCACCATTTATTATTAGTAAATCTTCAGAGGTTTATTTATAATAAATGACATTTTAAGTATAATGGAAAGAATTCATGGAATTAAGTAAACATATTCGTAATGCAAAATTAGAGTTAAGTAAAGTTATCTTTCCTACAAAAGGTCAGGTTAAACAAGCATATATTGCTGTTGTTATTGTGGTTTCTGCGGTAGCAGCATTTTTAGCTTTGGTTGACTTGTTAATGTCATCAATAATGTCAACGATTTTAGGTTAAGGAGAAAGTTATGGCACATCAATGGTACTCAATCCAAACCTATGGTAGCGACAGAGCAGTAAGAGATGCAATCTTTAATATGATTGAAGAGTTCGGTTTACAAGAATCAATTACAGATGTAATTGTTCCAACTGAAGATGTTATAGAAGTCAAAGATGGTAAGAAAAAAGTAAGCGAACGTTCACTTTATTCCGGATACGTTTTTGCAAGAATAGACTTAAATACAGAGATTCAGCATCTGATTCAATCTGTCCCAAAAGTATCTGGATTTATCGGTGAAGCAAATGTGCCGACACCTCTTAGCGAGCATGATATCAATGTTATCTTAGATCGTGTAAACAATCGTGCAGCGCCAAAACCAAAAGTATTTTTTGACAATGGTGAGACTGTCCGTATTATTGACGGACCGTTTGCAAACTTTACGGCAACTGTAGATGAGTATGATTTAGAACACGGTACTCTCAAACTTAATGTTTCGATTTTTGGACGTGCGACACCGGTAGACATATCGTATACGCAAGTCGAAAAAATCATATAATTTAAATTCATAAAAAGGAAACAAAATGGCAAAAAAAGTCATGGACTATATCAAGCTACAAATTGAAGCTGGTAAAGCTAACCCAGCTCCACCAGTAGGACCAGCACTCGGACAACGTGGTGTTAACATCATGGAATTCTGTAAAGCATTTAATGAAAAAACGAAAGATAAAATGGGATACAAAATTCCAGTAGTTATCACTGTTTATAATGATAGAAGTTTTTCATTTATTACAAAACAACCACCGGCATCTGAGCTTCTCATGAAAGCAGCAGGACTTAAAAAAGGTACAGATAATCCTCTTAAAAACAAAGTTGGATCAATCACACGTGCTCAATTAATGGAAGTTGTTGAAGCGAAAATTGAAGATTTAAATACAGACGATAGAGAGATGGCTGCTAATACTTTAGCTGGTTCAGCTCGTTCAATCGGTATTGAAATCAAAGACTAATCTTAGTCAAAAAATCATCGACCACAATGATTTCAAACTTTGTGGCAGAATTATTATGGAGAATTTGTAATGAGCAAAAGATATAAACAATTATTAGAAAAAGTTGATAATACTAAATCATATGGTGTTGAAGAAGCTTCTTCAACTGTTAAAGATTTAAAAAGTGCAAAATTTGACGAAACTGTTGAAATTGCGATGAATTTAAATGTAGATCCTCGTCACGCAGACCAAATGGTTCGTGGTGCGGTTGTACTTCCACACGGAACTGGTAAAACTGTTCGTGTTGCTGTATTTGCTAAGGGCGCGAAAGCGGATGAAGCAAAAGCTGCAGGTGCTGATATTGTTGGAACTGATGATTTAGTTGCACAAATCAAAGAAGGAATCTTCAACTTTGATGTTGTTGTTGCTGCACCTGATTGTATGGGACTTGTTGGTCAAATCGGTCGTATTCTAGGGCCAAAAGGTCTAATGCCTAACCCTAAGACTGGAACAGTTACTCCAGATGTTGCAACTGCTATTAAGAATGTTAAAGGCGGTCAGGTTAACTTTAGAGTTGACAAAAAAGGTAACATTCACGCTGGTATTGGTAAAGCAAGCTTTGATGCAAAACAGATTCAAGAAAATCTTGAAAGTTTTTTAATAGCTATTAATAAACAAAAACCTGCTTCTGCAAAAGGGCGTTATATTAAAAATGCTGCACTCTCATTAACTATGAGCCCAGCAGTAAAACTTGACGTCGTAGAGCTCGCTGACATCAAATAGATTTTTACCAAGCTTTGGCTTGGTGGAAGTTTTTACTTTGAGATTTAACTATCTTAAAGTAAAGATTTTCATTCTGTGAGAATCTGGATTACTTGGACTAAAGATAGTTGGGGGTATCTACCGTGTTGGTAGTGAGCTTAATCGTACCTTTCGCCCCTCTTGAAGTTATGTCTGGAAAGGAGAATTTATATGCTTAAATCAAAAAAAGCAGAAGTAATTGAGCAATTAACTACTTCATTTGCTAATACAACAGCAGTTGTTATTTGTGACTACAAAGGTTTGACAGTAAGTCAACTGGAAGAGCTACGTAAGGCTGCTCGTGCAAAAGACACAAGTGTTCAGGTTGTTAAAAATACTTTAGCAACAATCGCACTCAATAATGCAGAGATGAGCGGTATTGAAATCAAAGATACAAATATCTTTATTTGGTCTGATGATGTTATCAATGCTGCAAAAATTGCTGCTGATTTCGCTAAAAATAATGAAAAATTCGTTATCAAAGCTGGTTATTTAGATAAAGAACCTGCAGACATAGCTAAAATTGAAGCATTCGCTAAACTTCCTGGTCGTGAAGAACTTCTTGGTATGCTTGCTGCTACCTGGATGGCTCCAATTACGAACATGGCAGTTGGAATCGATGCTCTTAGAAAGAAATTAGAAGAAGAAGCATAGTCTTCACTTCTAAACAGTGCAAAGCACTTTAAAAATAAAATTATTAAAAACAAAG
>JALVXQ010000018.1 GCA_027038255.1 Sulfurimonas sp.
ACATTGGTCCGGCATCTTGGATGGGTTGTCTAGACCCAAATCAGAATTTGAGCTGGAGTCTTGGCTTCAAAAGTTTCAAAAATATAGCGAGCCTTATAATATCTTTGAAAAAATGATAAAAAGCGACCCGGTTTATGCCAAATGTAAAAAGATAGAATATGGGCACAACAATAAAGAGTGCTTTCAATATTTGCTGAACAAAACAAAACACACGGTAGGTTTGAGGTTCTTTTTTAATCCGATTTTAGAAACCGATGAAGAAAAGGAAGTAAAAGCTTATATTATGGAATCCAATAGAGAGTTTCCATATAGTTATGAATGTAATAAAAACTTTACCGGATCAGATGGGTTTTATATCGAAACATCCGATAAATATCCGATAAAAATGATAAATGATATTAGGTTGAAAAGCTTTAGGACGATACATGCCAAAAGAATATATCGCAGCTTGAATGGTTTTTTAGTTTCATCGCAACTCGGTTCAGAGCTTAAAAGTATGTTTAGTGGTATCGAGCTACTCGAAATAAAAAATTGTAGCGGCAAGAAAATACATGATAATTTAAAATATGTTGTATCGACAAGTATTTTGCCTCCTTCCGAAAGAAATATATTAAGATATGAGCAAGAAGGTGAGGATCCGAAATACAAAGCCCTTGGTTACAATGGTACCCTAATATATAACAAAGATTCATTTAAGAAAATGAAAGACTGTAATTATACATGCGAGGCTATACACAGTGATAGCAAACCGGAATTTATTGTAAGTAGAAAGTATAAACAATTTTGTGAAGAGGAGCAGATAAGCGGAGTAATGTTTAGGCCTGTATTTGAAAAAGGAAGTAGGTTGTATAGCGAATTTTCCAAGCTTGTAAGAGAATTTTGTGCGGAATTGTCGATGTGTAATGAAAAGCATGTTGTAGGCAAATCTTCTGTAAACCCATTGGATATCTTAAATTCTGAGTTATGAAACCTCTCCTCACCCTCCTGCTCCTCACCGCCACCCTCTTCGCCAACATTCCGTTAAACACCCACGATGCCCAAGATCACCGCATCGCCAAGATCGTAGAGGGCACTACCACCACCTACCTCGTCGATCCCAATATCCCCTATGCCAGAGTCATTCACGAAAGCCGTGACAACGGCACCGAGATCGACTACAGTTACGGCCTGCGGCTGCTCAGTGATGGTAGTCATAGCTTCTTGACGGATGCTCTTGGAAGTACTAGAGGGCTTGTAGATAGTAATGAAGCACTGACTGATAGCTATAGTTACACGCCTTACGGAGAACTGCGCAGCCATAGCGGCAATTCCAACAATAGCTTCCTTTTTGCCGGTGAACAGTTTGATAGCGAAACGGATAATTACTACCTTCGAGCTAGATATTATAGCCCAAGTGTGGCGAGGTTCCTTAGTAGAGATAGTTACGACGGAACTCCTGCTAATCCGATAAGTCAGAACCATTATCTGTATGCTAGTGGGAATCCGCTAACTTATACTGACCCCAGTGGGCATATGGCAACGTCGACAGCGGAAGTCGGAAATGTATCGGTAATAGGTGGGATGCTTGGGGGTATCGCTGAATCAAAAAGTGTTCAAATAATTTTGAGTCTCATTCAGCGTATGCCCGCAGTCGTAACGAGTGGTGTGCGAGGTTTAGCACGAGGGATGTCGCATGAAGTAGCTACGCGAGGAGCAAGCCTTGCTGAAATGCAAGCGATACTTTTTATTGCAAGATTGTATGCACGATTTGGAGATCATACGGAAATGGACAAAATACCGATACAGGTGTACGGCTCAAACAACCTGCCTGAACACCAGAGTCATATTTTTGATTCTATGATAGGACTTGGGTCAAATGGAAGACCTACGTCGTTTGTGTTGACATATTCCGGACCGAGAACAACAACAAAAACTAGTTTCCTTCAAAGAAAATCGGTATGTGGTGGATACCCAAGACCACCTATGAAAAACTGCGATGAGTATCCATATGCCACTACTTTGCAAGGTGGAACAGATAATTATGATAAAGGATTTGTGTCAGTAAGGCTTGTTAGTAGAGCTGAGTCAAATATACAAGGCAGACTTATCGGTGCTTCTTATGCAAATTCTCCAATCAATATAGGCGATAATTTTTTAGTTATTCCTATAGGTTCAAAAAGTGGCTATTTTGATAAGGCATGGATGTGGCATGATGACTTTTAAAAATCTAATACTACTGTGTCTTGTTGGCAGTTTCTTTAATATTTTAAAAGCAGAGGAGATTAAAATGAGAGTTGAATGGGAAAAACTTTTCCAGTACTGGATTGCTCAGAAGGTAGAATATTGGCATCATGATAAAAAAATACAGTTTACTGCAAAAACAAAGTGCAAGGGAGCTACGAAGTTAGAAATAAAAGACTTGGAAAGACATTTTTCTGACATTCCAGCAAGTCTGCTTGAAAGCTTGTCAACATGCAATGAATCAAATAGATGGTTTGGCTTTAATGGATGGGGATTGCTCTATGGAAGTCATGAAATTATTGAAACGAGTAAAAGCTTAGATGGCTCCTGTACGAAACAAAAAGGCATTTATAAAATTGTTGACCACAGAATAACAAATCCATCATGTCTATTTCCTAAAGAGTGGATTCCTATTTTTGATTGGAATGGAGACTACTTTGTTGTAATAGATATGCTTTCAAAACCACAAGGGCAAATTATACTGATTTCTTTTGAGGAGAGTAAGATTGTAAAATGGGCAGACTCTTATGAAGAGTGGTTTGAAATGGCAGTAGATGAAGTTATTAAATATGGTGAACTAAGAGTTGAAACGATAGAGGAAGTATTAGCAAAAGCACTAAAATAATTTTGGGTAGAGGGGTATAGAGTATAGGGCACCTCTAAAAAATTCATATTTTTTGTCCGATACTCTGGCAGTCGCAAACGCAAGTGCCCATTTCATAGGTTAAGTGCTCCTTTGTCGCATCGGACAAAAAACGGAAGGAGAGGTGTCAGGTGATGCTAATGCTATTGATAACAATAACCCCTCTTCCTAAAAGCCAACCTACGATAAAATAATCCAAAAAAGGAGGGAAAGCCATGAAACACATCATAACCCTCCTACTCCTCACATTCACGCTCTTTGCCAACATCCCATCAAACACCTACGACCCTGTGGGCAACCTCAAAACAAAAACCCTCAACGGCATAAGCGAGAGCTACACCTACAACGCCAACGACCAACTCACACAAAAAGGCTCTGTTACCTACACCTATGACGCTAACGGCAATCTCATAGACGATGGTACCAATACCTATGAGTATGATGATAAGAACAGACTGACGAAAGTCACGACCCCGACAGATACCATAGCGTACAGCTACGATGCAAATGACAACAGGATCGCCAAAACAACAAGTAACGGTACGACAACCTATCTGATAGATGCGAATACTCCGTTTGCGCAGGTCATTACTGAAACAAAAGAGAACGGTACAGAGATCAAATATACCTATGGGAATGACCTGCTCAGTGATGGTGGTCATATCTTCCTCACCGATGCACTCGGTTCCACAAGAGCGTTAGCAGACAGCAGTGAACAGATCACCGACAGCTACGACTATACGCCGTATGGTGAACTTCTGCGCCATGTGGGAAGTAGTGGCAACCCCTTCCTCTTCACCGGTGAGCAGTTCGACAGTGAGACGGGAAATTACTACCTGAGAGCTAGATACTACAGCCCCGAGCTGAGCCGGTTCCTCACGAGAGATACCTATAACGGTAAACCAATCGATCCACTCAGTCAAAACCACTATCTGTATGCCGGTGGGAATCCGGTGGTGTATGTCGATCCGAGTGGGCATGAGAGCATGTTAAGTATGAACAATGCTATAGCCGTTATGGGGATATTGACCGGTGGGGCGATAGTGACGCATTTGTTTGATATGCGGGGGCAGGGTAGCTCATATGGTGCGTATGACGTAGTGATAGATTCGTATTTTTATAATTTTGATATATCATACAGTAGCTATGAATTAATTAACGGTGAGGAAGGAATAGAAATAGATGACAGGAGCGAATCACAAAAAGAAGAAGCACAACGAGATCACGACGCTTACAAAAAACAGTGCTCAAATAGACCACGAAGAAGTCAGTTTGACAATGGATGTGATTATTATAAAGCATTACTTGAGTGGTCTATACGTTGTAAAAATGCTGTAGAAGAGTTTGACAGAAAGTGGAGAGACAAAAATAGACCCAATGGACATGCTGACACATGGATAAAGGATATGGAAAATAATATCAAAAAAGCTAAGAAGTTTATATCTAAAAAAGGATGTGAGTGAAAACTAAACTTTCAAAAGAGGAATTTTTATTAGGTTCAAAAATAAGTGACTTGGATACCAAAATGGATGTAGAGTATGCCTACCAAAAATATCATAACATTGAAAACATAAAAGATTATCTTAGAGAAAATCAAAATGTAGACATTGTTTTATTGGACTTGGAGCGCGTGGGGGGCAAAGCATTTTGTAGCCTTTTGATACCTATTATGGATTACATAAAAGACCAAAGTCAATATTGGAATCAAGAATTTGAGAATTTTGACAATAAAGATATAGACGATTCAGCGCTTAGTGCATTTGAAATACTGCCCAGTATGATAGAATTGAGACTTAATAAATTTGGTTCAAAGTTGTTGTGTAAAAAATCTCTATATGAGTTTGTAAGCTGGGCTATAGAGAACATGGGAAATTTTAATGTTGACGATATTGTTGATTTTGAAAAGATCAGAGGATATTACAATAGATTAGCCAATGAATTAAGGCATTTGCAAGAATAGAAGAATAGAGAGAATAGGAGAACAGGCACTTAAAAAGATTTTTGAAGAAAAAAATGTACCGTTGCAAATAAATTATATATTTGATTTTTAGGAGTATTGAAATGGAAAAAGAGAAAGAAAA
>JALVXQ010000019.1 GCA_027038255.1 Sulfurimonas sp.
TACGTGCCATATTTGAACGGTCTGCTTTTGGACAGGCAACGACTATGAGTTTATCTTTTGGTAGTTCACCTAATCTTTCAGGTAGTTCATTTGCAGGAATTTTCAACCCAAAATTCACCTGCCATACCTTTGTCTCCATCGCTACACGAACATCGACAAGTTCACATTTTCCTTAGAGTTCAAAAAACTCTGACAACTGTATTTTCATATCATTATGCTCTTGATAATCAAATGTTTTTAAATAGTTATCGAACACTTTAGTTTTTGTTTGCATTTTTAATCCTTTTCTTACTAACCAATTAGATGGTTAATTATATAAAGTAAGAAATTAATCTATTCTAAAAACAGTGATAATTTACTCATCTTGCACTATAATATGAAAAACAGATAACGATTTAAAGGATTGACAATGTTAAAAGACATACTGTATACAGGTTTAGGAATGGGTGTTTTACTCAAAGAAAAAGTAGAAAATGAGATTCAAAAACTTGAAGATGAAGGTAAACTCAAAAAAGATGATGCAGCTTCACTGCTAGATTCACTCTCTACAAAGGGTCAAGATGAAGAAAAACGCATAAAAGAGATATTTAAAAAAAGCATTAAAGAGGTAATAGATGAGCTTGGACTTGCTACAAAAGAGGACATCGCAAATCTAAAGGATGCGCTATCCAAAAAATAAGCTATTACAATCCAAAGAGAGTTTGGGCTGTTTTTCTTTTTCTACTGAGTCTCTACCTGCTTATAAAGAAAAAAGAGAGCTTTTTAGGGCTTAAACCACTGCAACCAAAAGAGCTCAATGCAACGATTGTCTTGCTTGGAGCAAGTTTTATTAAGCTAGCTCAGGTTTTGGCAACGAGAAGTGACTTTTTTAGTCAAGAGTATCTGCGTGAGCTCAAAGAGCTGCATGACCAGCTTCCTGCGATGGGTAAAAAAGAGTTTGCAAAAGTCTATGAAGATGCCTTTGCTCAACGCAGCTGTTTTGAAAGTTTTGAAGAGTTGCCCATTGCCTCCGCATCTATTGGACAGGTACACGTTGCTTACCTACAAGACGGCACAAAAGTAGCCGTAAAACTTCGCCGTTATAACATCAAAGAGCAAGTAAGTGCAGATATACATATACTTAACTTTTTTAACAATCTTTTCAAACCACTCTTTAGCACCTACACAAAGAACTCCATAGATGCTGTCATAAGTGAGTTTTCAAAAATGATACTCCAAGAGGTCTCTTTTCAAAATGAACTGCACAACCTCAAAAGTTTTTCTGAAGTTTACAAGGAGAGTGGCATCAGGTTTCCAAAACCATATGAAATGTACTGCTGTGACTCTGCAATTGTGATGAGTTTTGAGGAGGGATTTCGCTTTGATGACAAAGAAAACCTCTTAAAACACGACATAGACTTTCGCCCACTCATAAAAAAACTTGTCAATTTTTACACAGACCAGATGCTCCTGCAAGGCTATTTTCACGCAGATCCGCATCCAGGAAATCTTTTAGTCTCTAGCGAGGGTGAACTTATTTTACTTGATTTTGGCATGGTCAAACGAGTGCCCAACAAAACTAGAGTCGCCATCATTGAACTCATAAAAGCGGCAAATGAAGAGAATTATGAACTCTACATCAGTGCAAATAAGCGTCTTGGAACCATAGCCTACGAAGCACCAACTGCTGAACTTGCAGAGTTTAGCGCCAAAATGTTTGCTATCTTCTCAAATGAAAACCTCACAAGTGAATCAATGCAGCAGCTCGCTTTTGATGTACTTGCTACGACAAAAGATTTTCCCTTTAAACTTCCCTCAGATGCCATTTACATTCTGCGTGTTAGTGCCATCATCGAAGGGCTTGGCACAACTTACATAGAAAATTTCAACGGAATCAAAGACATTCTCCCTACCCTGCAAGAGAACATTCCAAAAGCATTAGGTGCTAAGGACGGCTTTCGTGAACTCATTGTCCAAAGTATTAAAGATGCTCCTTTTGTGCTGCAAAACATTCAAACATCTGTACAAAAGATTGCCGAAGATGATGTAGAGGTAAAACTCTCCGATGACCAACTTCACTGGGTGGCAAAAGAGATAAAAAATTATATCAAGCCGCTTCTTGGTGGTTTTATACTGATAATTGCTGCCTTTTTTACCTTGCTCTATGACAATGAATTAAAAACTTTTGCGCTTGTCTTATTTGTTCTTGGGGTTTTAAGAATCTTTTTTAAAAGGTGATGGATGAAAAAAATATCTTTACTTACTCTTTTGCTACTCACTGCATTTAGTGGCTGCAGTGATAACGCCACCATCACAAAATCAGAGAAAGATCTCCATAATGTCAAATGTATGCGTCTTGTCATTTTTCCACCAAATAAATTTTTAGAAACTACAATGAACAGACTCTACAATTTTGATGAGAACTGCAGCTACAAACTTGAAGTCTCTCAAAAAAGCGGCATTGTCTGTAACTCCAACCAAAATGCGGACAGAAAAGCACTCTCAAATTTTCCATCAGGATTTGTTCGACTTGATCTGTATAAAGGGTATAAAAATATCTATAGCTACTATAGGGATTTAACACATAAAACTACGAAAGAGGATTTGAAAAAAGCGTTTGAGAAATTGGAGCAGGATATAAAATAATTAGCTCTAAAATCTATAACTATATTCAAATCCTCCAAAAATATTAATTTTATTTTCTTCCTTTACATAGGGTGTAGGTATTTCATAGAAAAGTCTCATGTGATGATGATTATGATAGAGACTACCAGAAAAACAGGCCAAAGTATTCAAAACATTCTTATGTGTCTCATACCCATTATTAACAGCCCTGTCTAAAATAGCTGAATAAGCCAATAGTTTTGTTTCCAATCCTGCACTCGCAGACCAGCCAAAACCATGTTGTTTTAATCTATCACAACGCAGTAAATTTGCTTCAGATTTGAGATAAGGATAGTGCGTATTAAAATTTTGTGTGTAGTTATGCCCGATGCGAATGGCAGTACCACCAAAGACAGAGACATCAAATGTTCCAAGATTTACACCATAATGATTGAACCAATCAGATTCAAATCTGTCAAAAACATGACCTTCCCAAGATTTTACTCCATGTTGTAATAAAACATTAATTGTATAGCGTGTGCTAAGCTGAGTATCCCAGCCTTGAGGCTGCTCGCTTCCAATTATTTTATGAAATGTTTTTTGGATAAATTCTGCACCTGACTCTTTACCGATAACGCCAAATTCTGCACTGTATTCAATAAAGCTATCATGATCCCACTCAAGTAAAAATGTAGAAAGAGAGAGATACCCGGCATAGGGAAAGTCATTATATTGAGCTGTTTCTAATTGCGTATTTTCGGGAGTTACAATCATCTGTTCGAGATTCACACCCGCATTATGATGTTTTGAGGTATCAAGGGGTACTGCAATGCCTTGCAGCATAGAAACTAGCATACTACTATAAATGTTATTACTTTCCTGATCGTCTTCAAGCCAGATTAAAGAGGCGGCACTGGTAAAATGTCCATCGTGCCCTGCAAAGAAATCATTGTAAATTGTAAAAGAGAAACTGTCGGCATACAAAGAGCTTGACAAAAGCCATGCAGTCACAACTAATTTATTTCTCATTTTACAAATCCTTTTATATTTGAGAGAAACTAATTATAACAAAATATTTGACATCCTACTCTTATATGAGGTATTTTAGTTGATACTTTCGTAAACTTCAACAGAAGGTCTGCCTGAAAACCATTCCATTGGAGGCATATTTTCATGAGATTTTTTAAATGCATCACTTTGTGTGTATGCCATAAAACTTTTCATATCTTCCCATACGGTCTCGATGATGAAAGTATTGTTCTCACCAGTCATTGGGTTTGACTGCGGTGCTAAAAGGTTCATTGCACGACAGCCTGCCTGATCTTGAATGTTATGTTTTTTAACTGCCTCTTTTAAGTGTGCAGTGTACTCTTCTTTAAACTCTGGTTTTACTGGAAATTTTGTAAAAACTGTTACCATTTCTTATCCTTTTAAAATTTATTTATGGAAATTGTAGCACTCCTTTTTAAAAGAATAGACAACAGTTATGCAATTATCTCTTTATTATCATCTCTCTCATACTCACACTGAAATGTTATGTGTTCAATATCAAATGTATCATGGAGTTTTTTCTCAAGTTTATCTATGACTCTGTTAGACTCTGAGAGTGTTACATCTTCATTAAAATCTAGATGCGCTTCAAGATGAATGTGATTATCATCGAGTTTCCATATATGAATGTGATGCACATTTTTTATCTCTTTTTCATCTTCAATGGATTGCACGATCTCTTCTACGTTAATTCCTGCAGGAGTAAATTGCATCAAAATGGCACTGCTTTCTCTCACCAGTCCAAAAGAAGCCCAAATAAGATAAAGGGCTATAAGCATAGAGATGAGCGGGTCGACCCAAAAGACACCAAAATAGTACATTAACACTCCGCCGCCTACAACAGCAACACTTGTCATCACATCAGTCAAGAGATGCAGATAGGCTGCTTTAATGTTCATATTATCATGTGAATCATCTTTGATGAGCAGTACACTCGTAGCATTGAGTACTATACTGAGCGCTCCAAGCCCGATAACCCAAACAGAGTTAATTGGCTCTGGATGATAGAACTTATGAAAGGCTTCGATGATAAGAAATATTGCAATTCCAATAAGCACAGAAGCATTAAAAAGTGCTGCAAGTATTTCAGCTCGTTTATAACCGAATGTTTTTGACTCATTATTTGGACGCGCTGCCAGTCTGTTCGCGAAATATGCGATAAAAAGCGCCAGTACATCGCTAAAGTTATGCATGGCATCACTCAGCAGTGCTAATGAACCAGATATAATTCCTCCCACAATTTGTGAAAGTGTAATAATGATATTTAAAACGATTGTGATAAAAAGGTTTTTCCCGCTTACAGCATGATGATGATGGTGTTCACTCATGATTTTTATGCTTCTTCCATCAATTTGACCACTTCATCAACACTCAAAACTTTCCCTGTCGATTTTACGACACCATCTATCACAAACCCTGGAGTACTTACAACATTGTATTCCATGATCTTCATAATATCTTCAACTTTTTGGACCTGATGAAAACCACCTACTTTAGCTACAGCCTGTTTCGCAACCTCTTCTAAAGTCTTGCATTTTGCACACCCTGTGCCTAAAATCTCTATTTTCATTTTTTCTCCTTTTTTAGAGGTGCCCTTAAGTCTATTATACCAAATATTAATTAAAGCATCAAGATATATTGATATATTAATAAATATAGAAATTATGCCAATTTTTCGAACGCTTTTGTAATATCCTCTGCCTGCGTGAGGCCTTCTAAAAATATTGCACCATCAAGTACAAGTGTAGGATCTTTTATTATGCCTTTTCCAAGTGCTTGCTCAGAGTTATGTTCATAAGAAAAACGAACACGAATCGGCAAATGTTTGATGGCACAGCTCAGTCGTTTGGAAAACTTAGCACAGTCCAGTCTACTGCCGTAAATCACAGCTTCATGCAAAGGGTACTCTGCGTGAGAAGCATTTAAAACTTCCCCTGCTTGCATCTCATGGCATGCTTCATTTTGCATTTTTTAACTCCTGTGAAATAGTAAATAGGTAATCATGCATATCAAAATATCCTATCATCGCTTCAAAGACCATTCTCCAGCATAACTCCATACATACAAACATGGTGATGGTGACATACCAAAAGACTTTTTTCTCATTGTTTGAAAAAGAGTTATAAAAGCCATAGAGTTTGTCGTGCCCTGCTTTGATGAGAGAAAAATGCTTCACAAGATAATCTTTAAAGAGGTACATAGTAACAGGCATAACGACTGCTCCCATGTAATAAAAAAAGACCAAAATATTTTGCGTTACAAAAGTGTTAAAGCTTAGAATGTCTAACATTACACTAACTTTACAAGTTTATCTGTCATTTCAAGGGCCAAATCAGGTGGCATATGCCCTTTGTTATAGTAAAGATAACTGTCAAATCCCCATTTCATCATTTTTGAAATTGGAGAATATACTGCTTTGTCTATTTTACCATCATAAAGTACATTAGAGACTATCATCGCAGCATCGTGTCCACCCATGTTCATAATACAAAAGACTTCTAAATCATGCGGAGGAATCTCTACATCTTCACCCAAGTCTCTCATAAGTGAAGCGGCAGCGATTGCCCCTTGAATGATGGCAACATGCCCAAGTTTTGGTTGTGCTAGCGCTGTAATATCCCCTGCAGCAAAGATATTGTCAAAATCAAGATGACGCATTTGTGTATCTGTCGGAATAAAGCCTTTTTCATCGCCAATATTTGAATCTTTTAAGACTTGTGGAGCTGAATATGGCGGAATAATAACCGCTAAATCACACTTCATTGTCGTTCCATCTTCAAAAGCGATAAAATCTTTGCCTATTTCTGTAAGTACTTTATTGTTATGCAAATCTATTTTTCTCGCTTGCATATACTTGCCAATTAGCTCACGCGGTCTGTCTCCAACATCTTCAAAGAAAATCTCACCCGGAGTAAAGACATCGACTTTATAATCTTTTTCACGAGTAAGATGCTTATCTTCTCTCAAATAATAGTCCAACATAAACATAATCTCGCCAATAGGCCCTTCACACGGAGCAGACAAAGGCGGCGCATCGACACGTGTTCCCCATCTGCTTTTTGCAGCACCGGTAACGATTTTACCACCTTCAAAAGTTTTTACTTTCTCCCACAGTCGTTGTGCCTGTCTGTCATCGCAAACAGAGTATCCATACTCTTTAAACCCTTTTACAGCGTCATAATCTTTCACTGCACCAAGAGTGATTAAAAGGTAATCATACCCTACTCTCTCACCACTACTGAGTGTCAAACTATTTGCTTTTGCATCGATTTTAACTACTTCATCTTGAATAAATGCAGCCCCGCGTGAGGTCAAAGTATGTTCAAGCTCTACAAGAGAGTGCGAAATTGCTGCACCTTCAAAAGCAACTTCTGCCAATGAAGGCTTTAGAAGTGAATGGCTTCGTTTATCTATGACAGTCACATCAATCTTCTTACCAATCAAATGGCGAATTTTATAAAATGCATGCAGACCTGAAAAACCTGCTCCTAGAATCACTACTTTTTTCATTTTAACTCCTTGCATTAGTTAAAAATCATCTTTTTCAAACTCAGCATCAGCTTTTGCATCTTCAATTTTTTGCAATTCTGCTTTGCTCATCATGAGTACTTTCATCTTTTTTACAAAGTATGTTTTATCTGGAAGTTTTGTAAAATAGGCGTAAATACCATACGTCATAATAAAAGCTGTCAGTATTGTTATTGTAGCTTGTGCAGGCGTGAATTTCTGTACCGGCTCTTTAATATTCATCTCACACACGCCGCCCGGACAGTATTTTGGATCTTTTCTCTTTATCCAGCCAAAGATCTTACAGCCCAAGCATACAGAGAATGCTGCTTCAAAGAAAAGCAGTGCCATACAGATCAAACAAACTAACACTTTTAAAGGGTTAGGCTGAAAATCTATAACGAGATAGTAAAACATCGGCCACGCTAAAAGCATTCCAAGTCCCCAAGCAAAGCGTTTTTGTGTAGCTCCTACATACTCCGGTGTTTGATTCCGGACAAAAAATCGCCCCAAGAGCAGACTCGGTGCATAACGCGGCTGAATAATTCTCATCGTAAAATCAATAGCAAAAAAAGTAACAAAATACTTTGAAAAGACTGCAGTTCCAAGCATTACACCATTTACAAGTCCTAAAAAAGCACCGACAAAGAGTATTGCCGCTGCTGCTCTTGCCTCACGCTCATTTAAAACCCGAACTTCATATCCGGGAACTTTCTCGCCGTATGCAAAAAATTCACTCATGTATCTTCCTTTTTTATATTAAACCAATATTTCTTCTATCTCATTGATTGGATTGGTTTTAATATTGCCTTTGTCAAAAATATATGCATACATCGGAACATAGACCAGTGTTAAGAGTGTACCGACTAAAAGCCCACCGATGGCAACATCTGCTAATGGGCTCAAACGTTCAAGTCCTACAGCTTGCTCCAGTGCAATAGGAATCATGCCCGCAATCGTACCAAATGCCGTCATCATAACAGGACGGAATCTCACGCGGACAGCTTCTTGAGCACTCTCAAACGGAGACTCACCTTTTTCTCTGTAACCTTGATAAAAATCAATGAGCAGTACCGCATTTTTAATGATAATACCAAAGAGAAGTAAAATACCCAAAAGTGACGGCATACAGCTTGGTTTTCCAAAAAGCAGCATACCCCACGCAGCCCCAATAAGAGAGAGTGGAAGCACGACAATCATAATAAATGCCAAACGTACGGATTTATAGATAGCAATTAAAGCCATAATTAAAATAATTACACCCAAACCAATAGCTTTTAACATGCGTTTAAAACTATCATTAATCTGTGCAATATCACCCGTCTGCGTAAGCTCTACACCATCAACCTTCGCTTTTTTCAGAGCGGCTAAAGTGTCATCTGTCAAGTGCGTAACCGGTCGTTTTGCACGATACCCATTCACATCTAAAGAATAAAGCATTTTGTCTCTCTCTATTTTAGCAAATGTCAGATGACGTTCAAGTTTGGCAATAGCGGCAAGCGGAATCTCACCAGAAGGTGTACTGATTGGCAAGAGTTTGAGTGTCTCTATATTTTGAGAGAATTTCCCTTTGAGATAGAGTCGCACAAACTGCGTATTCATAGATTCCAAGTTTGCATTAAGCCCTACAATCTGTCCTTTTATCGGTATTTGCATAGCTATTTGATATGGTGTGACACCATAGCTCAGAGCCTTATTTTCATCTATATCAAGTACAATTTCAGTAAAATCTTTATTCCAACTTGTTGAAACAGACGTAAGCCCATGCACCTCTTGCATCGCTTTTTTTACTTCTTTAGACTTGTCTGCCAAACCATCTACATACGCAGAGCTGAGTCGAGTATCAACAGTTGCTTTAATACTTGATAGCGCTGTAGCACCAAAGTCAAAGACATCATTACGTTTTATACCTTTAAGGTGTGATATCTTATCTCTTATGAGGTTTTCCAACTCCCAAATCGTCGCTTTTCTTTCAAAACGATTTACTGCATTGATGGTAATTGTTGCTTCAGATGGCAAGTTACCGCTTCCAAGGCTAAGCACTCCCGGCTCAGTACCAAAGGCAACAGAACTCATTTTTACCCATTTTTGAGCTTCCAGCCATTTTAAGACAGGTTCTATTTTTTTCTCTGCACTATCTACGCTCTCATTTGAGCTAAACATAATTTGCGCTTTAATAATTCCCGTATCCATAGGAGGCATTGCATCTTTTCCAATAGTCGGCATAATGCTTTTGAGACTTAAAACTAAAATGGCAATAACACCTATAGTCAGCATCATACGGCGTACAAACCAGAACTTTCCGTTTGAAAATTTAATAATACCAACATAGGGAGCGACCAGACGACCTATTGTATTTTGGTAGAACTTCTCAAAAAGATTTTCTACCTTTGTTTTGCCGGTACCGTTTCTATAAAGCCACTTCGAGAGTGATGGTATAAAAGTGATAGATAAAAACCATGAAACCAAAAGTGCAATAATAAGTGTCTCAATCAAGGGCTTAAAGATTTTCTCCGAAAACCCGCCCACAAACATAAGTGGGAACAAAATAGCAATCGTTGCAACAGTTCCGGCAAACACAGGACTTAAAACCTCTTTTGTACCATGCGTGATGGCATCTTCAAGTTTTTCATGCCCCTCATTGAGGTGCCGTTCGATGTTTTCAAGTACAACAACCGCATCATCGGTAAGCATACCGAGTGCGAGGATGATAGCAGTATAAATAACAATGTTTAACTCCCCGCCAGTTAGCCAGATGATAGCCATAGTTGAGAAGAAAACCATAGGAATGGAAAGACCTGCTGCCACAATAGCACGAAAGTTTCCTAAGAAAATCATAATGACTAAAAGTGTATAGATAACAGCGTCACGCAAAGCTTCAAGCATATTATCATTTGCCTGCTCTATCAGGTCTCTTTGTGTATCAGATATTTCAAATTTGATATTTGGATACTCTTGTTCTAAAATCTTCATCTGCGCACGCGCTGCTTTACTTACATCAAGCACACTTCCACCCGGTGCACGTTGCACAGCCAAGGCAATGGCATCTTTTCCGTTTCCGATGTAGCCTGATGTACGTTTTTTGTAAGACCATTTTACATCTGCGATATCACCGAGTCTTACATTTGGCATGATTTGAAGCTGTTTTAACTTTTCAATATTGTCTTTTTCACCATAAAAAGTGATGGTATAAAAACTGTTAGCCCCTTTTACAAAACCTATAGGAATGTCACGATTGAGTGTATTTATCGCTTTTGCAATTGTTTCAAAGTTTACATTGTAACGTTTTGCTTTAAAAGGATCTACAGCAATGTTAATGGCACTTTGATAGCCCCCAAAAACTTCAACATTTCCAATTCTTTCATTACTGAGTAGTGCCGGCTTCATAAAAGAGTCTGCTATCTTTCTGATTTCAGATAAGTCAATATTTTTATTTTTAGGACTAAGCGCTATAATATCTACAGGAAGTGTAAAATCTCCTGCTGTGTATATTGCAGGGTTTGTGCCCTGTGGCAGTTTTGCTTTTGCAATGCTGAGTGCATTTGCAACATCTACGGCAGCTGCGTTGAGTCCTTTTTTGTAACCAAAGTCAGCTTTTACGATGGAAAAACCGGCAACATTGATACTGCTGACGTCAGTCACTAATCCAAGACGTGAAATCTCCTGCTCAATTGGCTTTGAAACTGTAGAAGCGGCCACTTGTGCTGTCGCTCCTGGAACTTCTGTAATTACAATTACCTGTGGAGGATTGGAATCTGGAAAAAGATTTTTCGGTAACGTTACAAGCGCAATAATTCCCATAATAAAAAAGGCTGCTATAATGGAATAGAGTAGATATGGTCGTTTATAAAAAAAGTCAAACATATTTTATTCCTTTACTTTTAAAGCATAACCACTTGTGAGTTTCAACAAAATATCTGGTTTTGCAACAACAATTTTTTTACCTTCTAAATTATCTGAAATAACAATACCCTGCTGAGCACTTTGAATAATATTGACCTCTTTTACCTCTGCTTGATTCCCTTGGGCTACAAGAACATAACTTTTACCGTCTCTGTTTAAAAGGGCATCAAAAGGAAGCAGTGTCGCTTTTTGATTAAATGTCACAACATCTACCTGCACTCTATCTCCACTGACTAGATTTGTATTGCCTGTGTAGACTTTATACTCAGCAAGACCAAGGTAAGTCGTGTTTAACGGCGTTGCACTGTAAAATTTATTTTGAAATTTTACACCCTGTATAGGAAGTTCCGTAGGTACTCTCACCATCAAATAAAAACCGTTTTTAGAACTGATAGCTACAAGTGGTTTGCCAGGAGCACTAATGCCGCCTTGATTTGCAAATGTTTTAGCGATAACACCATTGACCGGAGAGACAATAGTTGCATAAGAGAGATTGTTCTTTAATTCTATCTCTTTTTGCTTAAGTGCATTGAGTTGTGCCTGCGTATTTGCCAATATCGTTGTCTCTTTTTGAGACTCTTCTATAGAAGCACCCTGCACTTTTAAAAGCTCTAAAGTTCTTTTATGTGTCGCTTCGAGATTTGCAAGCGAAATTTTTGCTGCTTGGAGTTGTTCTTGCACGCTGGCAAGTTCACTTTGAATAGTCGTCGTATCAAGTTTGACTATAATTTCTCCTTTTGAAACTTTAGAGCCACTGGGTTTAATCATTTGAATTCTTGCTGCGATGCGTGAAGCGAGCTTAACATCTTTGTCATTGGCGACTTCTGCAAGATACGGCAGTGTCAATTTTACCTCTGAAGTTTTTGGGCTCATTACAGCTGCTACAATTGGGTAAATCTTTGCCTTTGGAAGATTTGCATCATCTACACGCGCCTCTTTAACCTTTTTAATACCTACCACAGCAATTCCTGCGACCACTATTACTGCTATTGTTATTTTTACATATTTATTCATTTTACCATCTCCTCTATATTATTTGCATAAATTACCGCGAGCTCCATTAATGTCTGCCACTTCTGTGCTTTTGCTTCATAAAGCTTTGCTTTAGCACTTACCACATCATCTTCATAACGCAGATACTCCTCTGTTATCATTCTTCCACTGTAATAGTTTACTTTTGCAATTGCAAGCAGTTTCTCTTTGTTTTGAATACTTTTTTGAGATAATTTTATGGAATTATCTAAAAGTGGAAGAGAATTTTTTAGCATATCTGCTTTTGCATTCAGTTCATCACGCAACTTGTCTAATGCGATTTTATCTGATTTGAGTTCTATTTTTGATTTTAAGATTGCCTCATACTGGTTCATTGCAAGCAGTGGAATGTTAATCACAATACCCACATCTCCATACTTTTCATTAACATCTTCATTGTTATTGTAAGCAGTAGCAGAAGAGTATGCATAACTTCCATGTGCGACAACAGTAGGATACAGTTTCTCCTTCTCTGCATTCACTTCTAATCGTGAAGCTTTGAGTTTTTCTTCTAACGGTTTAAGTGAGCCTAGTGCACCTTCCTGCACACCACTCACTTCTTGCATCTCTGCCGGATTTTTAAGCTTAATACCGGTAATGGCTTCAATAGCACTGATAAGTTTTTGCTTTTGAAGGTCAATATTGTTTTTTGAAATGCTTATCTGATTTAAACTATCATCTATTTTATAGAGTGTCGAGGCAGCAGCCCGTCCATTTTCAACTTTAATTTTAATGGTTTTTAGTGTCTCAAGAAGTGATTTTTCTTTTAAATCAAGTGATCTTTTTAGCTCACGCAGGTACTGCAAGTTTGCATTACTACCGACAATCAAGGCTTCATTTTGCAGAAGATTGATTCTCTTTTTAGCCTGTGCACTCTTTTGCATTGCCTTTGCTTTATCTGCCATTGTGTAAATAGATTTTACAAAAATCGGCATAGTAAACTTTGCTCCGGCTTTATAAATGTTATAACTATATGGCTGAGGAATCGTTGATCCAGGTTCCAACATAGGTTGCAAAACATTCGGTGCAACAGGTTTCATATTTGTTGGAGATGAATAGTTGTCATATTCTCCAAACAAATCTATAGTTGGGTAGAGCTGGGAAGTCGCTTGTGATACAGCAATCTCAGCTTTTTTAACCACCATCTCATCTGATTTCGTCTGTGCATGACTTTTGAGTGCATCAAACAGCTCCGGTATGGTATGGGCACTAAGCAAGTAAGGAAGGCTCAGTGCGAGCAGTATTTTTTTCATTCTTTAACCTCCAACATAAGTTTTACTTTTTTAAATATATACTCCGATATTTCATCAATATCACAATCACTACAGGTATTCAGTGGATTTTCCATTTTTGCGGCATTCTCACGCAGCGGTTTAGTAGTAATGAGCAGATTGACAGTTCCAACAATCATAAAATAAATAATCATCGGTTCAATGTCATGAAACAAGCCCTGCTTCTCACCCTCATGCAAAATCTCACTAAATAGTGCAAAGAGTTTACGCAGACTTGCAAACATCATCTCAGGCAGATGTGCTCCGCTGTCACTCAACTCACGTAAGATAAGCGCGGAGAGATAAGGATTCTTATCACAATAAGCTGCATAGGTTTTTATAAATGCTTCCAAATCTGCTAAAGGAGAGATACAACATTTATCTGTTGTAATTATCTCGTCATGAATTGCCCCCAGTGCATAACTCATTACAGCACTGTAGAGTCCTGCTTTGTTCTTGTAATAATAAAAAATCATTGCTTTGTTGACACTACAAGCTTTTGCTATTTCATCTGCTGTTGTTGCTTCATAGCCATTTTTTGCAAAGAGCAGCATCGCATTTTGAATAATTTTTGCTTTTGTTGCTTCTGCATCTCTTGTTACTTTTGCCATAATCTATTTTATCTCCTTATTTTGATGTGCATAGATGATAATTGCCACGAAGACACCACCTTGAACTACACCTAGTATTACTTCTGAAACTACTGCTATCATTGCGTTTAATGTTTGGGGAATCCAATCTCCCGAGCCAAGTGTTGTAAATGTTACTGCTGAGATATACAAAGAAGTGACAAAGCTGTGCTCATGGATTATTTCAAGATTTTGCGGACTAAATTCCGAATTGAGATGAAAAAGCGCAAAAACATCAAAAATATGAAACACTATTGCATAATAGACTATTGTTATAACAGTCACCTCTAAATAGAGAAGGACAACCTGCATCAATGCAATATGAAAATGGTGATTGGAATGGCTAAAAATATATATGGCCGTGTCAAGCAGTGCAAAACGTGCTATAACAATATAAACAATATTTGCAATTAAAATTTCATCGTGATACTCTATAAAAAACGAGTTATTATGTATATGGAGATACCACTCCAACAATAAAGGCAAAAGAATAATAGGAATAAATATATATGCCAAATTTATTGTATCAATAAAACGTTTTTCTCTTTGAAAGTAGTTCATAAAATCCTCTGCTAAGCAACCAGTTGGTTAATTCTAACATAACTTTTTCTCTTTTGCAATAAAAATGAGATGTATTTTTCATTTTTATTGTAATAAGCAGAACAGACTCAGATACTTTTAGTGTCTCTATGAGCTTTATTTTTTAGAGTTTTGATATAATGGTAGAAAAATCTTCACGCAAGAGAGTTTTATGATGAAACACCTTTTTATTTCACTCGCACTGCTGCTGGCACTGCCAAATATCCTATCGGCGAAAGTTCTGATCTCGCCGACAGATGCCATGAAAGAGAACTATTCGCCAACTGCTTCTATAAGCAAAAAAAACATTCTGCTTTCAAGCGAACGTTTTAAAAAAGTACAACAAGCAGCAAAAACAAAACTGACTACAAAAATTTACCGTATCTACATAGCTAAAGAAGCAGGAAAAGTACTGGGTTACGGCATACTCATCAACAAAAGAGTACGTTCAAAGAATGCTGTTGTTATGTATCTTATCTCACATGACAAACTCTTAGGCATAGAGATTATCGCTTTTAATGAGCCGCAGGAGTTCATTCCGAGTAAAAGATGGAATGCACAGTTTCAAAACAGAAACACAGAAAAGATGCTACATCTCTCACGCGACATTGTGACTATCACGGGAGCGACACTGAGTGCGCGAACTGTTACAGATGCCTCACGCATCGCTTTTGCACTCTACAATGAGCTTTTAAAAGGAAAATAATTGCGTTTTACTCTCATCAAAAATGTAAAACAGGACAAGGCTATGAAGCCTCTGCTCAATGGTCTTTTGCTTTTTATTTTTTTGTATCTGATCTTTGATGTTTTTGTCAAATCACACACTATGGGACTTTCAATTAAAACTGTTTCAACAACACTTTTTGGCAATGCAGATGAGTTTTTAGACCCGATGAACAAGTCTGTATTTTTAGAATTTATCCATATGCAGATCTTCTTTTTGATGATGATACTCTTGACTCTTTCTGCCGTTTTTGTACGTCTGCTGCATCAAAAGAGAAACACTATTTTAGTTTTAAACATTGTCATGCTTTTTGCCCTGCTCTCTCCCATCGCATTAGTTGCAGCTTACTTCTACTCTACAGAGTTTGTCGGCATCTACCTCTTTGCATTTTTCACATGGCATACCCTTGCCCTTTATATGACACTCGCTTCACTTTGGGAGCTCAACATTGCCAAATAGTGCCTACAAAGTTGCCATAAATTACTTTATACTTTTCAGTCTGCTCCTACTTGCCAGCGGTGCTTTGCTTTTTTCAGATAAAATCGGTTTTTCATACCACAGTATTCTTGCATATTATCTGGGAAATGAAGCTACATTTGAGTCTGCAAAAACATACGAAGGAGTTTTAAAAATCATACTGCCGCACATCTTTGCCTTTGGACTTTTTGTCATGGTGGTTTTACACTTTATGATTTTTACCCAAAAACGTAATACAAAAGAGTTTCACTTTCTGATCTATCTTGCCTTTTTATCTGCATTTTTTGAGCTTTTTTCTCCCTTTATGATACTTTGGGGATTTGAATCTTTTGCCTATGTCAAAATTATCTCATTTTTTCTCTTTGAAGGCACTATTCTATACACACTGTTTATATTATTTAAAAGTATTCTTTATAATTAATTCGATACAATCATCTCCATGAAAACATTATTATCACTCACACTGTTTATACTCAGTTTTACATCCTTGTCTGCAAACGAAAACAAAGTATGCCAAAAGTGCCATCCGCTCATTTATAAAGAGTACTACAACTCCATTCATAGAAAATCATCCCTGGCTAACGATTCCATATACAAAACCGTTTATGAAAAAGAGAGCCACGGCATAAAACAACAAAACTGTGCTGCATGCCACTCTCCAAGTGCAAAAACACAAGAAGATGCACAACAGGCACCAATCTCATGTATTTACTGTCATACAATTAAAGATATCAAAGAGGGAAAACAAGAGAACAAAAATGTTCTTAGTGGTAAAAAAAGAGACTTTTACACTGCGCAAGCGGACAAAAAAAATGAGTCCAAAGTAAAATTTGGTACTACAAGCTCCTTTTTCGGTCTTGTAAAGCGTTCAAAAAATTCTCCTTATCATCAAATAGAGTATAACAATGAGAACTATTACAATGGAAATGTCTGTATGGGATGCCACTCTCACGCAAACAATACACATGGTTTTGATGTCATAATGCTCGATGCCTACATAGACAAAAAAGACAAAAACACCTGTATCTCTTGCCATATGCCGCAGACTATGGGTTCAAAAACTACTTTAAGCGATAGCAAAACACATGCCTATCACGGCATAGCGGGCATACATAACCTGAGTGAGAGTTTAGGAAAATATATAGATGTCAATGTAGAAAAAACTCCCAAAGGTTTTGTTGTAAAAATTAAAAATCAGGCTAATCATGCACTTTTTGGACAAGCCTACAGAGAAGGCATTCTTCAAGTCAGCATCCAAAGAGCTGGAAAAACTATAGAGCTCAAACCATTTCTATTTCAACGTACTTTTGGCAAAGATGCAAAAGCAAGTATGCCTTTTGCAGCGACTACTGTTTTAAAAGATACACTCATTTATGAGAAGAAAAACATCAATTATGACACACAGCTGCAAAAAGGTGATACACTGACACTGTTCATTGGCTTTCGACTTATCTCTCAAGCAGCGGCAAAAGAGTTGCATTTGCAAAACAGTGCAGAACTTACAAAAGTAAAAGTTTTAAAAACAGAGTCATTTCAGTTTTAAATCTTTAACATACTCTTGTATGTTTTTACTTACTCTAAGCACTCTGTTTGACTGCAAAACTATGTAGGCTAACTGATGCCCATCCAAAAACGCATACGCTCTCTTTATCGGCATAACACTCACTGCTGTCGCATACGCATCGAGTGTTGCAGAGGGAAGTTTTGCAATAAGTGTCACCGATATGAAATTTTTCTCAGAACTTTTGTTTTTTGGGTTTATGAGATGATTATGCGCAACATCTTTTACATAACGGTTATAATTTCCACTCGTACTCACGCCACTGTTTTTCATTTGAAAAGTTGCCAGAACTGCACCCTCACGCAAGGGGTTATTGACAGCCACAGGGCATTCTCCTATACATCGGATATCTCCACTTAAAGCAATGACGGCATGTTTTACATCATTAGCTTTTAGGTAAGCTCGCAGTTTATCAACACCGTAACCCTTTCCCATTCCACCAAGATCAATTTTAATCGTATCTGTAATGATTGCCTCGTCTTTGTTAAAAAGCAGTCCGCTGATTGCTGTTGAGGCTTGTTTTAAAGATTTTGAAGACGCAACTCTTTCATCCAAACCAAAACGATACAGCTCTTTCGTGATTTTTCCTACAGCGATGTCAAAGTAGCCATCTGTCTCTTTGTAATAGTCCAAGGAGAGTTTTAAAGCCTCATAGCTGTATCTGTCAAGTTTGGCATTTTTGTCATGGTTAAGTTTATAAATGGGGGAGTTTTTGTCAAAAGATGAGAGTGAAGATTCTATAGTTTGAAGTAAATTAAAGGCAGGAGCTATAAGCTCTTTATGCTGCATATCCACTGCAATGGAGACGAAGGTCCCCATCATCACTTTTTGACGCTCTACAAGCTCTGCGTGAGCATTTAAGAACGTTAAAAAAAGAAGTGAGGCAAGAAGCCGAAGCATTAAAGGTCAACGACCTCATTTACTTCTAAACCAAATCCGCTTAAACCTACAAAATCAGTCGCTTTCAATGAAGTAATAAGGTTCATTTTTGAGATACCGAAAGATTTGATAATCTGCGCACCAATTCCAAACTCTTTGGGAGCAGAATTATCTTGGTGGTGTGTTTTATTTATAAAAACCAGTAAACCGCTATTTTGTTTGAGATACTCTATGGATTGAATCAAATTGTTATATTTGTCTTGATTGAGCAACAGTTCAGCATCAGGAATAACATTATGCACACGAACATTTGCAATCTCTCCGGCACTGTAAAAAAGAATAGCATTGTGCTGAATGCCATCATGGTCTTCAAAAGTATGATGTGTTACCTTCACACCAAAGAACTCTATCTCTTCGACTGTAACTTCCTGAACAAGTCTCTCATTTGCAAGTCTATACTCAACAATATCTGAGATAAATACAGTGTGTAAATTATGTTCACCGGCAAAGATGTCTAAATCATCACGGCGAGCCATTTCACCATTGTCTTTGATAATCTCACAGATAACACCTGCTTCACTGAGTCCTGCCAAACGGCATAGATCAACCGAGCCTTCTGTATGACCGGTACGCACCAATGTCCCGCCCTCTTTTGCTATAAGTGGAAAAATATGCCCCGGCTTTACAAGTTCATCTGATTTGGAGATTGGATTTGCAAGAATTTTAATAGTGTCATCTCGCTCTTTTGCAGAGATTCCAGTGAGTGCATCTTTGGCATCCACAGAAACAGTAAAAGCCGTCTCATAAGAAGAGGTGTTTGAGCTTACCATAGGATTAAGCTCAAGTCTGTTCGCAATGCCGCGTGAGAGTGCAACACAGATAAGCCCTCTTGCATGCGTTGCCATAAAGTTTACATGCGCAGGTGTAGAAAATGCAGCAGCATAAACCAAATCACCCTCATTCTCTCTATCCTCATCATCGACCATGATGACCATGTTACCTTTTTTAATCTCTTCTATTGCTTTTAGAACTCTCTGAGTTGGTGTCATTTTTTCTCTTTTAATATAAATATTTATTATTGCCATATTATATAGAAATCTTCATTAAAAAGAAGTCAAAACAAAATTAACAAAAAAATTCAAAATACCCTTGACATTAAATACATTTTTGTCTATAATTTCGGCTCACAAACACTGACAAAGCGTTTGAAACACCGCGGAATAGAGCAGTTCGGTAGCTCGTCGGGCTCATAACCCGAAGGTCGCAAGTTCAAATCTTGCTTCCGCAACCAATTTAT
>JALVXQ010000020.1 GCA_027038255.1 Sulfurimonas sp.
TATATGAAAAATGAGTTCTACTCTCTTGGCTTTTCTTTCTCACGCAAGCGTGAAATGGCAACTTCTGATGAACTTTACACAAAATTCGAGCAGGGCTTTATCATCGACATGTTTAACAAAGGACTGCTCTACCGTGAAAAAGGGATGCTCAACTGGTGTCCTCACGATCAGACCGTACTTGCAAATGAGCAGGTTGTTGATGGCTGCTGTTGGCGCTGCGATACCCCAATAGTCAAAAAAGATATGAACCAGTACTACTTCAAAATCACTGCTTATGCCGATGAACTTTTGCAAGATCTCAAACAGCTTGAAAAGGGGTGGCCAAAACAGGTACTGACTATGCAGGAGAACTGGATAGGAAAATCCAACGGTCTTGCGTTTGATCTCTATTTTGATGAAGCAAGCAAAACAAAACTCGGGCACACTTTTGAGCGTTTTGATGTCTTTACAACACGACCTGATACCATCTACGGCGTGAGTTATACAGCCTTGGCTCCTGAACATGAAATAGTCACTTATATGATAGAAAACAAGCTCTTGAGCGATGAAGTCATAGCAGAGATTAATGCTATGAAAAATGCCTCTTCAATCGAGAGACAAAAAGAAAAATCAGGTCTGCCTGTTGGGCTCAATGTTGTCCACCCTTTAACAGGAAAAAGCATCCCTGTCTGGATAGCGAACTTTGTACTTATGGATTATGGCAGCGGTGCGGTTATGGCCGTGCCTGCACATGATGAAAGAGATTATGATTTTGCAAAGAAGTACGACCTGCCGATTCATGCGGTTATTCAACCCTTTGAAGGAGAACATGATTTCTCACGCTCTGCCTACACAGAAGTGGGTGAGTTGATTAATTCTGAAGATTTTAACGGTATGAACTCCAAAAAATCTCAAGAACATATCATCGAGATGTTCGAAGCCAAAGGTATAGGCAAAAAAACGACAAACTATAAACTCAAAGATTGGGGCGTAAGTCGTCAGCGCTACTGGGGTGCACCGATTCCTTTTGTATACTGTGATAAATGTGGGCTGGTCATGGAGAAAAAAGAGAATCTTCCAATTGCTTTGCCAGAAGATGTTGCAATTACAGGAGAGGGAAATCCACTTGAAAATCATCCTACATGGAAGCACTGTAAATGTCCTGAATGTGGCGGTAATGCCTTGCGTGAGACAGATACTATGGATACTTTTGTAGAGTCTTCATGGTACTTTTTGCGTTTTTGTGCATCTCCAGAGAACTGGGAAAAAGAGGCGTTCTCAGCTGAGCAGATTAAATACTGGATGGGTGTAGACCATTATATCGGTGGAATCGAACATGCCATCTTGCACCTGCTCTATGCACGTTTTTTTACAAAAGTATTTCGTGATTTGGGCTATTTGGAATTTGATGAACCGTTTGATAGACTGCTCACGCAGGGGATGGTGCTTAAAGACGGTGCAAAGATGTCAAAATCAAAAGGCAACACGGTCGATCCTGATGCCATCATTGAAAAATATGGAGCAGATACGGCAAGACTTTTCATCCTTTTTGCTGCACCGCCGACGCAGGAGCTGGAGTGGAACGACAGTGCCGTTGAAGGGGCATATCGCTTCATCAAACGTTTTTATGAGCGAAGTGTCAATGTTACAGCTTGTGAGAGTAAGCCTGAGATTGAACATACATCCCTCTCAAAAGAGGAAAAATTTGCCCGTAAAAAGGTCTATGAAGCCCTCAAACGTGCTGAAGAAGTTTATAATGAACGCTATACTTTTAATACTATGATAGCCGGTGTTATGGAGGCAATGAATGCACTCAATGGGCAAAGTAATCCTGATGTTTGGAGTGAAGCCTATTGGATTTTAACGTCCATTATGGAGCCTGTAATTCCCCATACTGCATGGGAGATAAGCAAAAAATATTTCAACCTTAAAAATCTCCAAAGCCAAGAGATAATAGAAGAGGTATTTGTTGAAGATTCTATCTCTTTGGGTGTTTCTGTAAATGGAAAAAAACGTGGTGAGATAGAAGTTGCAGCCGATGCTTCCAAAGATGTTATCCTTGAAGCTGCAAAAGCAGAAGTGCTAAAATGGCTTGAGGGCAAAGAAATCGTAAAAGAGATTGTTGTTCCTAAAAAATTAGTCAATCTGGTAATTAAAGGCTAATGATGAAGCGTACTTGGCAACTGCTCAATACTTTTTTTATACTCTTTTTCCTTTTTGAGTTAAGTGGATGTGGATACAGACCAAGTTCACAATACTCCCGAAAAGTTGTCGGTAATAAAATCAGTACCAATGTTGTCATCTCCGCACAAGATCCTGAAAATACAGTGCTTATTAAAGATTCAGTGGATAGTGCAATTATTGAAACATTTCGTGCTTCACTTGTTGATAGAAGAGTTGCAGATACACATCTGAGTTTTAGCATCTCAAAACCCACCTATGCACCTATTCAATATAATGCAGATGGATTTGTTATTGCTTATCGTGCTACAATCATACTTGGCATTGTGCGTGAGACAAAAGATGTAAAAAGAAAATACAGTGCAAAAGGGACATATGACTTTGCTATTGCCCCCAATGCAGTAATTACGGATCAAGAGAGATTTGATGCTATTAAATTCAGTGCAGAGAAAGCGATTGCTTCCTTTGTAGCGCAGGTCTCTGCAGAAGGTTCAAGACTAGGAGAGTAAGATGACTATACAAACGATTATAAACAATGCACTCAAACGACTTAAAGCAGAGGGGAAACTGCTTACACCTGATTTTTACGCAGAGGCTTTTTGTAAAGAGGCAGTGCGGGCAAAAATGAATGTAGAAGATTGTAATCATGTAGAAAAATTTAAAAATATGCTCTCAAAAGATTTCCAAAAAGATCTTAAGAATTACCGTATAAAAACAATGAGTGAATTTGTTCGCTTTCTTATCTCCAAACTTAACCGCACGAATTCTACTCAATGCTCTGATACACTCGAAGCTCAAACACATTTTTGTAAACGTGTTCTGCAGGTTATTACTGTTTTACACAACAAAGAAGCAAGTGAATTGGCACAAAACAGTATTGATTTACTGGAAAATGCGCCTACTCCGCAGCAGTTAGATGCTTTTCGTCAACGATGGGTCAACTTCATCACAACCTATGATGATACTTTTTTACAAAAGCTCAAAGCATTGGGTGATGTAGAGAGTAGTGATCTGCGAAAAACAGTTGAAAATCTTCATACTCTTACTGCAGGAGAAACTTCCGTGTCATCAGAGGTTGATTTACAAAAAGTCTCTCGTCTCTTAGTCGCTTCTTTTGTCCCCTCTATCGCTTCAAGCGTAAATGATACTATCGCAAATTTGAGTGAAAAGATACGAAAAAATCCACTAATTTTAGACAATGACAACATAGAGACAGAGATAAAAACAGCTATTTCGCTTCGTATATCTCTTGATAAAGAGAGTGTCAAGGAGATGGTTGAGTCCATTGACGGTGTTCTTGACAAACTTTCTCTTCGTCTCATTGCTATGATTGAGAGTTCAGACAGCTCTACTGTAGAGATTCAGGCGATTAAAAAAGAGCTGGAGTCCTATACGGAAGAGTCTACCGTTAATTTTAAGATTGCACATAAAAAACTTTTTACAATTGCCGTTGCTTTGGAAGAAAACACACAGCTTCTCTCAAAAGATTTGAAGGGGCACAGTGCAGATGTTGAAGCTCTCAGTAACAAAGTAAAGAAGCTCGAAGAGGAGCTCAAAGAGGTCAAAAAAGAGTCAAAAGAAGACTTCTTGACAAAGCTCTACAACAAGCGTGCATTAGATGAGTTTATGGAGCTTAAAGAGGCAGAGTATCAACGCTATGATCGCAATTTTGCTGTTGTTATGTTTGATTTAGACCATTTTAAAGATGTCAATGATACCTTTGGACATGAAGCCGGTGATGCCGTTCTTTCCGCTTTTGCAAAGATACTAAAAAAAGAGGCGCGCAGTGTTGATATTGTTGGGCGTTTTGGCGGTGAAGAGTTTCTTGCACTACTGAGTGATACTGACACAAAAGGTGGTGTTACTTTTGCTACAAAAGTGTTGAAGCATGTAGAGAAATCCCGATTTATGTATAAAGGCAATCGCATCAAAGTTACTGCTAGTGCAGGGGTGAGTGAACGTGCAAAACATATTGCACTCAAAGCGACCATAAATTCAGCAGATGAGTATCTCTATATTGCGAAGAAAAATGGAAGAAACAGAGTAGAGTATAAAAAATAGTGTTACAAGAGTTTTTAGATGCTAAGCCTCTTTTTTATGATGAGATAGATTACAAACGCATGCCTCGGGTATATGCGCGAATAAAGTCTCATTTTACAGTTCCAAAAATTATTCATATTATCGGTACAAACGGCAAAGGTACGACAGGACGTTTCCTGGCAACTGCTCTTCATAACAGGGGTTACAGTGTCGGGCACTATACCTCGCCGCATATTCTGGAGTTTAATGAGCGCATCTGGTTTAACGGTGTTGATGTGCGTATGGAACTTTTAGAAAAAACACATCAAGAACTTCTGGCTCTTCTCACGCAAGAAGAGACCGAATCTCTGAGCTATTTTGAATATACAACACTGCTTGCTATGCTTTTTTTCACAAAAGAGAGTGATTTTATAATCTTAGAAGCAGGCTTGGGCGGTGAGTATGACGCTACAGCCGTCTTTGCCAATATTTTGACACTTGTCACTCCGATAGAGAGAGATCATGAGGCATTTTTAGGCTCTGATATACAAAGTATTGCAAAAACAAAACTGAATGCAATTCAAAAAACGGCTCTAATAGCAGAGCAAAAAAATGTAATGGTTTACAGTGTGCTGCGTGAGATAGAGCAGGAAAAAGATATTGAAGCACTAAAAATCAGAGAGCTTTTAGATGCAGATGACCGTAAAAAAATAGAATCTATAGCCAAAAATGAGGGGCTTGCTCCCTATTTGCAAAATAATTTGGCACTTGCTGTCGGGGCATTGAAATATCTAAAGATTGGATACAATACAAAAGATTTTGAAAATTCCAGGCTCTTTGGAAGATTGACTGCTTTAGAGAAAAATATTTTAGTCGATGTTGGACATAATGTTTTGGCTGCACAATCAATAGTGGAGAGTTTAAAAAACAAACAGTATAATTTAGTCTATAATAGTTACAAAGATAAAAACTATAGAGAAATATTGGCAGTTTTAAAGCCTGTTATAAAAAGAGTAGAGTTGATTGATGTCTATAATGCAAGAGTAGCAGAGAGTTCTTACTTGCAAACTGCTCTTGAAGAGTTAGAGATTGACTATGGTAAGTTTACAAGAGTAGAAGAAGATAAAAATTATTTGGTTTTTGGATCGTTTAGTGTTGTGGAGGCATTTTTGAAGGTATATCGTGGATAAACATTTTACTGTAACCATTCATGATGACAATGGATACAAGCAGTTTAATCTGCATAAATTTGTAAAAAAAGCTTTTTTGTATGCGGGAATTTTTTTACTGACACTAGCACTCATTGCTGTGGGAACTATTTTGTACCTTGATTATAGTATTGATTCTGTTCAAAAGAAAAGAGATGCTATAGAAAAAGCATATGAAGAGATGAAAGCACAAAACAGTCTATTAGAGAAGAGTATGAAAGTAACAAGATATTCTCTCCTTGAAAAGAGAAAAGAGTTGGATCAGCTTTCAGATTCACTGACTGAAATAGAGGCATTAATAGGTCTTAAGCCATTGGTAGATGAGTCTTTAGCAGAGCGTGTTAGCATTGCAAAATTAAGTTCTTCACAAAGAGCTACACTTTTGCAACTTATTCCAAGTGGTTCACCCATAGAATATCATGGTATTACAAGTAAGTTTGGTTATAGAATTCATCCAACCTTGAAGAGAAGAGAATTTCATCGAGGTTTAGATATGAAAGCAAAATTAAAAACGCCAGTACACGCAACCGCGGATGGTATTGTTGAGTGGGCAGGATATCATAAAAGAAGTGGATTTGGAAATTTGATTATTTTAGCGCATGTCTATGGTTTTAAAACCTACTACGGACATTTAAACAGAGTTGTGGTAAAATCCGGAAAATTTGTAAAAAAGGGTGAACTTATTGGTTATACAGGTAATTCTGGGCTGAGTAATGGTCCCCATTTACATTATGAAATTCGTTTCATACAAAGAGCATTAAACCCTATTTATTTTGTAAAATGGACACAAAAACACTATAACGAAATTTTTGATAAGGAGAAAAAAGTACCATGGCAATCTTTAATAACAGCGACATCCCGAATAAAGGTGATTCCGCAGATTCAAATACAACCATCATCACAGCCGGCGCAAAAATCACAGGAGAAGTAGAACTCTCTTGTAATCTTTACATTGACGGTGAACTTGAAGGAGGCATCAACTCTTCTAAAGAGGTGAATGTTGGTAAAAATGGACATGTAAAAGGGAATATTATTACTAACAGACTTGTTGTTCAAGGCTATGTCGAGGGAAGTGTTGAAGCGGATAGAGTTGAGATTAAAGCTGCTGGTCATGTCAATGGTGAGATAACATCTATTGAGCTTGTCATTGAATCAAAAGGTATTTTTGAAGGGAATTCTATTGTGAAAAATAGTTCGAACCATGCTATTGCCGATAAAACTCCTGCACCAAAAAAAGTATAACACAGGAACTCAATGTCTCAAGCTACACTCTATAACTATTTTAAAAACTCTGATGCAGAGTTGTCTATCCTCATCTGCGAGGATAGCAAAGAAGCCCAGGAATTACAAAATGTTGCGCAATTTTTCAACAAAGATGTTGTTGCTTTTCCTGATTTTCGCCCGGGATTTGGTGATGACCTGCGCTCATACAAAGAAGAGCTGCATGAACTTTTACATGCACTGCGTGAGTATTATGAAGCAGAGCAAAAACCTTTAATAATTTCCCCTCTTAAAACACTTCTTTTCCCCCTTCCAAAAGAAGAGCTGCTAGATGCGACTGCTTTAGAGTTTGGTTCTGAGATAGATCTACAGGCTTTTAAAGAGAAAATGCTCTTTTGGGGATACACTTTTGTTGACATGGTACAGGTTGAGGGTGAGATTTCTCATCGTGGAGACATTATAGATATCTTTGTGCCTTCAAGTGAGCATCCCGTACGGATATCGCTCTTTGATACTGAGATAGAGCAGATAAAAGCCTTTGATCTTGATACGCAGAGAACACTGGGGGAAGAACTCGATGCAATAACAATCACAAGTGCTTTTTTCGCACTTGATGAAGAGGCTTTTACCCTGCTTAACAAGCGCATAGAAAACAGCGAATTTGATGCACTCTCCCGTGACATTGCTTCGCTTGGTTTTTGGCATTTAGAGGAGATGGCTGAGAACTTTTTAGAAAACAAAAAAGCGATGCTTGCACGTAATCTGGATAACGCCCTCATAGATGCCTATGCAATAAATAAACCATTGATATCCCGTGAGCAGTTTGTACTTGACACACTGCCAGAAGAGGAAAGTATTAAAGAGCTTGTCGTTGCTAATGTCGAGCAGCTGCTTAAAGTGCATAAAGATAAAAAGATAACACTCATCGCTGCCAACAGAGCAACGATAAAGCAAGCTGGCATCTATGATACGACCAATATTAACATCGTCGAAGCACCGTACATCTTAAATATCATCACAGATGATGAGCTTGTTATCTCACTCAATAAACCCGATAAAAAACGCCGCAGAAGAAAAAGCTCCATTTTACTCGATGACCTTAAAGCGGGTGATTATGTTGTTCATGAAGATTACGGTGTGGGGATTTTTGAGAAGATTGAGCAGACAGAGATTTTAGGCGGCGTCAAAGATTTTATTGTCATTAAGTATGTAGGTGATGATAAGATTCTGCTTCCTGTTGAAAATTTGGATTATATAGACCGTTATATTGCCGGAGGCGGGAGTGTCCCAGTTCTTGACAGGCTTGGAAAAGGAAGCTTTGGCAAACTCAAAGCAAAAGTCCGTAAACGCCTCTTAGAGATTGCCGGACAGATTGTAAACACTGCTGCAGCGCGTGCGCTCATTAAAGCGCCGAAGATTTCATTGTCAAAAAAAGAGCTTCAAGAGTTTCAGGCACTCTCCGGATTTGAGTATACTGATGATCAGACGCAGGCTGTTGATGAGATTTTAGCACAGATGAGTTCGGGACATATTATGGACAGACTGCTCAGCGGTGATGTCGGTTTTGGAAAGACTGAAATTGCACTCAACACTATTTATGCAGCCTATAAATCTGGCTATCAGTCAGCATTTATTGTCCCCACTACGCTGCTCTCAGCACAGCACTTTAGAAGCCTTGATGAACGTTTTAGTGAGCTTGGTATCCGTTATGCAAAACTAGACCGGTTTGTCACCGCAAAAGATAAAAGTGCCATTATAAAAGGGCTTGCAAGCGGCGAGATAGATTGTGTTGTGGGTACCCATACCCTTTTTGGACTTGAGTTTAAAAAACTTGGTGTCGTTATCATTGATGAAGAGCATAAGTTTGGAGTCAAACAAAAAGAGAAGATAAAAGAGCTCTATCATAATGTGCACCTCCTTTCTATGAGTGCAACACCTATTCCACGCTCACTCAATCAGGCTCTGAGCTCCATTAAAACTATGAGTCAGCTCCTGACAGCGCCGAGTGAACGCCAAGGGGTAAGAACTTTTGTCAAAGAGTATGACGAAAAGCTCATCAAAGAGGTTATCTTGCGTGAGCTTCGCCGTGGCGGACAGGTTTTTTATGTGCATAACTCCATTGACCATATGCCGATTAAAATGGGAGAGCTTAAAGCGCTGCTTCCTGATTTGCGTATGCTGATGCTGCACTCAAAAATCTCAGCAGTAGAGACTGAAAAAGAGCTGTTAAAATTTGAAGCGGGTGAGTATGACCTGATGATAGCGACGAGTATCATAGAGAGTGGTATTCATATGCCTAAGGTCAATACCATCCTCGTTGATGGTGCAGACAGATTTGGCATCGCAGACCTGCATCAGTTGCGTGGACGTGTCGGACGAGGACATGTGGAAGGCTTTGCTTATTTTGTTGTCCAAAACAAAGAAAATCTTACCGATGAAGCGAAAAAACGGCTTTTGGCTCTGGAGTCCAACTCTTTTTTAGGATCGGGTTCAGTCCTCGCACATCATGATCTTGAAATTCGCGGTGGTGGAAATTTAGTCGGTGATGCACAAAGTGGTCATATCAAAAATATTGGTTATTCACTCTATTTGCGAATGCTTGAAGATGCTATAAAAGAGCTGAGCAATACAAAAGAGAGCGAGCGCGCCAAAGTGGATATAAAGCTTACTATATCTGCTTATATCTCTGATGAGGTCGTCAAAGAGGACAGACTCCGTCTTGATATCTACAGACGACTTTCACAGTGTGAAAATGCTGTAGAGATTTATGAAATAGAAGAGGAGCTTATAGACCGTTTTGGGGAGCTTGATGAGAGTACGAAACAGTTTATTGAGCTGATGGTTATTAAGCTTTTAGCTCTGGAAAAAAAGATAAAGTCCATTGGAAATTATGGACAAAATATCACTTTTACCTACTTCAACGACTCAAAAGAGACGATAAAATCAGATAGTAAAGATGATGATGACATCATTAAAGCAACACTGTACTATCTTAGAAATTCAAAACCAAAGGTACTTTAATGAAAATAGCATTTATTGGAGATATATTGGGCAGTCCCGGGCGTGTGATGCTGAGAGATTATCTGCCAAAGCTCAAAGAAGAGGAGGGCATTGACTTTGTTATAGCCAATTATGAAAATGCCTCCCATGGTTTTGGTTTGACACTGAAAAATGCCAATGAACTTTTTTCATATGGTGTTAATGTGATGACAGGAGGCAACCATACCTGGGATAAAAAAGATATACTGCCGCTTTTTGATTCTCATGAACTGCTGCGTCCTAAAAACTACCCTGATGATGTGCCGGGGAGTGGCTTAAAAGTCTATGATGTCGCAGGTGAAAAACTCGCAGTTGTCAATTTGATGGGACACTATGCTATGCCTTACACAGATAATGCTTTTCGTTGCGCCCAAAAAACTACAGATGAGTTGCGTGAGCATGGTGTGCATAATATTTTCATAGATTTTCATGCAGAGGCAACAAGTGAAAAAAGAGCGATGATGATGTTGTTGCAAGGAAAAGTGAGTGCCATTATCGGGACGCATACGCATGTAGGTACAGATGATTTCCAAATTGCGCAAGGTACTGCTTACATGAGTGATATCGGTCTTACGGGATGTCGTGACAATGTGATAGGTATGGATGAAAAAGTACCGCTCAAACAGTTCTTGAGTGGGATGAAGGGACATTTTGACATTCCGAAAAAATGTAAAAAAATAATGCAAATTGCTATTATGAAGATTTCCGAGGGAGTCTGCTCTTCAGCCTATAAACTCAAAATATTTGATGATGGACGCCTCATTAAAAGCGATGCATGGATGGAAGATTAAGCCGCAGTGACTTTGTAGTAGTTGTCATTTTCTATGTAGGTGTTGACCATCTTTGTTTTTAAGAGCTGTTCTTGTGCAGTTTTGGCCTCTTTTGGAAGCGTGAAACTTTGAGTTGAAAAACCGTTTTGTGGGAGAGTTTTGGGTTTTTTCATTGAAGCGAAGGGCTGTGTCGTCTCTTTGTAGGCTGTTTGTGCATTTTGGAGTGTTTTTATCTTCTCATATAAAGCTAAATCTTTGTTTTGTTCTTTGTTGTAAAGATTATAACTTGAAATAGTTTTGTTGAATTCTAACGATGTTTCTGTTTTTTCAGGTACTGATTTTTTTTCTGCAAATATGTCTGTTTTTGGCGTAAAATCTTTCTCTTTTGCACTGTTTGCTTTCGCAGCAGGCAGAGTTGGTACGTAAGTTGCATAGGATGCTATAAACATGAGAACTCCTGATTTCAAGAGTAATTATAACATAATTTATACAGTGTGTTATAAATGTAATAAAATTATTATTGTTATAGTATGTTTTTTATTGGAAAACTTAGAAATTTTAGATATAATAATAACAAATTATAAGAAAAAGGGATATATGTGTTTAGAAGAGTTGTAACGGTTAGTCTTTTTACTCTTATTTATATTCAGCCCGTGAATGCTTTGACAATTAAAGAGAGTGTTGTTGAAGTGATGAATACAAACCCTGTAGTTCAGGAGAGACTGAGAAACTATAGAGCAACGCGAGAAGATTTGAATGTTGCTGAATCAGAGTACTTACCGAGCATTGATTTTAGAGCAAGTCTTGGATATACAAAAGCAGGTCTGCTGAAAAATGGGAATGCTAACTGGAATCATAGTGTTGCAGATGAAGAATATGGAAACTATGAGTCCTCCTTGGTTTTAACACAAAATCTTTTTGATGGTTTTAGTACGACATATAAGGTTTCTTATCAAGAGACACGCATCTTGGCTGCAGCATATGACTACATAGAAAAAGCAAATGACATTGCATATAAAATGACAAATGCGTACTTAAATGTACTGCGCGAGTATGAACTTTTACAAACCGCCCGTGAAAATGTGCAGATAAATGAAGATATATTTAAAAAAGTAAAAGATCTGTATGATTCAGGGCTTACAACAGATTCTGAAGTAAAAAAGATCGAATCGGCACTCTCTTTGGCCCGCTCAAACCTAACAGTACAGAAGAACAACACTCGTGATAAAGAGTATAATTTCCGACGGATTTTAGGACGTATGCCACAGGTGGCACAGATGCAAAAACCAGATGTCAATGTCTCTATGCCAAGTAGTGTAGAACGTGCAGCAGAGTATGCAATCAATCACAATCCTTCTCTTTTAGTCAGCCGTTATAATATCAAAGGGGCGCAGTCTCTTTGGAAACAGCATCAAAAAGAGTTCTATCCAAAAGTCGATTTGGAAGTTTCTCAAAATTTTAATGATGTGCAAAAAATCAATAGCTTTGACCAGCCTGATGACAGGTTTAGAGCACGTGTCATACTCTCGTACAATCTTTACAGAGGTGGGGCAGACTCTGCAACTGTGCAAAAAGATGTCAGTAAAATCAATCAGGAAGTAGAGACAAAACGAGACCTGAAACGTCAGGTTATTGAAGCGCTTGATCTCTCTTGGAATGCTTACTCAATGATAGAGTTGCAGCTTAAAGATTTACGGGATTATAAAAAATATGCAGAAAAAACCTTGGAGCTTTACAAAGAAGAGTATGATTTAGGTCGACGCTCTTTGCTTGATCTTTTAACTGCACAAAATGATGTTATAAATTCTCGTGCACAGATTATTAAAGCAGAGTATGATTACCTTCTCTCAAAATACAGAATCTTAGATGCGATGGGACTACTTCCTTTAGCAATAGTGGGCGATACAAAAGCATTTGATGCACGGGTAAATCTTTATGTAAATAGTGATGCAAATCAAGTTCTTGACACTGTTCCTGTAAAATACGATGTAGATAATGATAAAATTGCAGATGATGAAGATCTGTGCGACAACTCACTTTTACAAAACAACATCATGCCGTACGGCTGCATCAAGATGACAAGAGATAGTGACGGCGATGGGATTATTAATGTAAAAGACAAATGTCAAAATACACCAAAAAATGCAAAAGTTTCTCCGGATGGTTGTGCTATTGATGTGGATATGGATGGTATAAAAGATTACAAAGATAAGTGCCCAAATACACCCTTAGGTTATACAGTAAATGATGAAGGATGTGCGACCTCGCTGAACCTTGGCGTTAACTTTGCGTACTACAGCGATGTTATAGATAAAAATTCATATGCAAATATTGAACATTTTGCTGAATTCGCGAAAAATAATAAACAGTATAAAATCAACATTGTCGGACATACAAGCTCACGCGGTGATGCAGATTTAAATAAAAGACTCTCAAAAAGAAGAGCAGATTCGGTAAAAAAAGCATTAATCAAACTTGGTATTGCAGCTGATAGAATTACAACTGAGGGCAGGGGCGAAGAAGAACCAATCGCAGATAACAATACTCCAGAGGGAAGATATATCAATCGGAGAGTCGAAGTAGAATTGACTCTTGAGGATTAGGGCTAATATGATGAAAAAAATAGTACAAATATTTATTGGGTTTATTGCTTCTACGATATTATCGGCCTCCGTTGCGCAGACGATTGATGACTCTTTTTTCCAAAATGATTTTCAACAAATTATTCGTTTTGAGATGCTTCACTTCAATAAAGAGGGTATTTTAGATGAAAAATCTGCAAAAACTTTAGATGCTGCCATCAAGAGGATCCAGAAGATTGAAAAATCATCAAGCATTAACGTGACTTTAGTAGAGCATATTTATAAGGCTGCTGATTATTATCCAAAGCATATAAAAAACTCGCTTACTTATGTAAATAAGCTGAAGGGGAGTGACGATACCAATGCAACCTATGCTAAAAAGATAGAAAAACGCTTAATGGATAGTGGGATAGAACGTGCGAAACTCTATCTTTACAATAAAAGAGGCGAGATACTTGCATTTACCGATGAGATGCCAGAGAGTGCTGCATTGTCGAACAGAGTAATGTTAAGCATTTATGTACTCAAACCTGAAGATATTGACAGTGACAAAGATGGTGTTTTTGATAGATTTGATAGATGTGTCGGGACGCCACGCGGTTCTAAAGTTGATAAAAACGGATGTCCTGTCGATAGTGACCATGATGGCGTCTTAGATTATAAAGACAAGTGCCCAAATACACCGCCAAAAGGTGTGACAGTCGATGCACATGGCTGCCCACTAGATAGTGACAAAGATGGGGTAGTTGACTATAAAGACAAGTGTGAAAATACACCGCGAGGAATTAATGTAGATCCTCATGGATGTCCCTTAAATCAAACACTTAAATTATACTTTAAAAGTAATTCTGATAAGATATTAAAAAGCAGTTATGGCGAAGTACAGAAATTTGCAGAGTTTTTAAAGAAAAATCCTGGATATAAAGTGAAAATTATAGGACATACTGATAGTATTGGCAAAGCAGTCGTCAATATGGCACTCTCCATAAAACGGGCTGAGGCTGTAAAAGCTGCACTTGTCGCTGAAGGTATTGAGAGTTCAAGAATTGTGGCAACAGGTCGAGGTGAGCTTGACCCTATTGAGTCAAACAGAACAAAAGAGGGCCGTAGAGTAAATCGCCGTATAGAGATAAAACTTTTTCATTAAAAAATTAGGCAGCAGATGAACGAACATAAAATATCGGTACATGAAGATACGCTTCTTGATACCTTTGTACTTTTTACCAAACTTTTTTACAAGCCTTTTACTAAAGAAGCTCTTTTAGCAGGTCTTCCCATTCATGACGCTCAAAAACTTTTTTCAAAAGATAGCTCTAAGTCTCTTTTCTCTCGTGTTGCAGCACGTGCCGGGCTCAAATCAACACTTATTAAACGCTCCATTGAAGATATGCTCTCTTTGCATCTTCCTGCAATTTTACTTTTAAGTAATGACAATGCCTGCATCTTGGAGAAGTTCAATGATGATAAAACCCAAGCAAAAATAATCTATCCCGAAGGGGATGGTCTTGAGCAGTGGGTGAGTATTCATGATTTGGAAAATGAGTATCTTGGTTTTGCATACATTTTAAAAAAAGAGTTTGAGTATGAGAAAAAAAGTTCCCGTACCTTACAACTCAAACAAAAGCACTGGTTTTGGAGTACTTTAAAACTCTCTATTCCTATCTATAGAGATGTGCTCATCGCATCTTTTCTCATAAATCTTTTTGTCCTTGCTACACCGCTCTTTACGATGAATGTCTATGACAGAGTGATTCCAAATAATGCACAAGAGACACTTATGGTCTTTACTATTGGGATAGTTTTGGTCTATGTTTTAGACTTTTTCTTAAAATTTACGCGCTCATATTTACTGGAGTTAGCCGGTAAAAAGAGTGACATCATTATGTCTTCTATAATCTTTGAGAGAGTATTGGATTTGAAAATGGCGGAGCATCCACCGTCTGTCGGTTCTTTCGCAAACAATCTTAAAGATTTTGAATCTGTCCGCTCCTTTTTTACAACAGCGACTATGACAGCGGTTATTGACCTCCCTTTTGCACTTATTTTTCTTGCAGTTATCTATTATATTGGTGGTTTGCTCGTTTTTGTTCCTTTAGTGACAATCTTTTTGATACTTGGCTATTCTATGATTATTCGTAAACCTTTGCGTGAGAGTATTGAAGCATCGTATGAAGCTAGTGCAAAGAAAAATGGCATACTCATTGAGACATTGCAAAATATTGAAACAGTCAAAACGATGCGTATGAATGGAAAAAAACAGTGGGAATGGGAAGAGTCAACCGGTGAAATAGCAGAGAAAAACCTGAAATCGCGTCTGCTTTCATCGTCTCTTCCCAATGTGACAAATTTCTTCATTCAGCTCAATACTGTTTTTGTTGTTGTCTTTGGAGTCTATCTTATTAAAGAGTTTGAACTGACAATGGGTGGGCTTATCGCCATCGTCATTTTAACGTCGCGTACAGTTGCTCCGATAGGACAGGCAGCTTCACTTATCTCCAACTATTCTGATGCAAAAACAGCCTATGACACACTCAATGAAATTATCTCACGTGAGGTAGAACGTCCTGCAGGACAAGAGTTTGTAGAGCGTCCAAAATTTCAAGGTAAAATAGAGTTCAAAGATGTCAGCTTTAATTACCCGGGTACAGAAGTTCCAGCACTCAGTAATGTTAGTTTCGTTATAAATCCGGGAGAAAAGGTGGCAATAATCGGACGTATTGGTTCTGGGAAAAGTACCATTGCCAAGTTGATACTCAAACTTTATGATCCGACAAGCGGAAAAATTTTGATTGACGATATTGACATCTCGCAAATTGACCCAGCAGACCTGCGCCGTTTTATCTCCTATGTACCACAAGATGTGCATCTATTTAAAGGAACTATCAAAGACAATATTGTCTCTTCAGAGCAGCATCCTGATGTCAGTGATATTATCTATGCTGCACAAGTAAGTGGGGTGGAAGAGTTTGTACAAACACATCCTATGGGTTACGATATGCCAATAGGTGAGCGGGGTGCGGGTCTGTCTGGCGGACAACGTCAAAGTGTCGGAATTGCTCGTGCACTGATGCAGGAGAGCTCTATTATGATAATGGATGAGCCAAGTAACTCTATGGACCAGACTACTGAGAAAAATTTAATGTCTAAGCTTCAAGTGGAACTTAAAGATCAAACTATAGTAATGATTACACAAAAATTAGCCCTTTTAGATTTAGTAGAAAAAGTTATTGTGATGCATAATTCCAAAGTACTCATTGACGATAAAAAAGATATTGTCATTAAGCAGTTAAGTGGAGCTTCCAATGGCTAAAAAAGAGATGAATCAGAAAAAGCTTTCTAAGCGTGATTATGAGTTTATGCACTCATTGAGTGCTGCTGTTTTAGAAGTTGCACCGACACGATTGCGTGTCGTACTCTATTTTTGGCTTGGGGCAATTGTGCTGTTTTTACTCTGGGCAAATTTTGCTTATATTGACGAAATTGCCAGAGGTCAGGGTGAAGTAATTCCAAGTGGTGAAAATCAAATGATTCAAAATCTCGAAGGTGGGATTGTTGAAGAGATTTTGGTGCAAGAGGGTGAGAGTGTCAAAAAAGGGCAGATACTCATCAAAATTGACAATCAAAAATCTGTCTCTTCGTACAGCTCAAATGAGATAAAAGCAGAAGCTCTCAAAGCACAGATACTTCGTTTGAAAGCAGAATCAACAGGGCAAAAATTTATGGTGCCAGCAGATTTAAAAAAGCGTCTTGCACAGTTTATAGATAATGAAAAAAGTCTTTATAACACAAACAAACAGCAGCTGAACTCAAAACTCAATGCCTTGCGTGAGAAGCTTGTACAAAAGAAACAAGAGCTTGCAGAAGCTTACTCTCAAAGAGACCACTTGGAATCATCATACTCTATGATATCACGAGAAGTTAGAATGACAAAACCTATGGTTGCTAAAGGTGTGCGTTCAAAAATTGACTTTTTAAAACTGCAGCGTGAGGCGAATGAAATATCTTCAAAATATGATGCAGCCAAAAAATCTATACCACGTTTGAAGTCTGCTATCAAAGAGGTTCAGAGCAATATCAAAGAGGTGAAATTAAACTTTCAAAGTGAAGCCAAATCGAAAATGAATGAGGCAGTTGCTGAGTTTAAAAGTTTACAGGTAACATCTACTGCTTTGGAAGATCAGGTGACCCGTACGATTGTAAAATCTCCAATGAAAGGAATCGTGCAAAAACTTTATGTCCATACTGTTGGTGGTGTTATTCAACCGGGTGAAGATATTATGGAGATAGTTCCAAGTGATGAAACGCTGCTTGTTAAGGTAAGGATAAAGCCAAAAGATATCGCTTTTATCTATCTTGGACAGCGTGCTATTGTAAAGTTTACTGCGTATGATTTTTCTATCTATGGTGGGCTTGAAGGAAAGGTTGTGCTTATCTCACCTGACAGTATTAAAGATGATGAGGGTAATGTGTTTTATGAAGTTCGTATCAAAACAGATAAAAATTATATTGGAAGAGATGGAAAAAAACTTAAAATTATTCCGGGTATGACAACAAGTGTTGATATTATAACGGGGCAAAAAACTGTACTCGATTATATTTTAAAACCGATTTTAAAAACTAAACAGTACACTTTTACGGAACGATAATTGATGCAAATTGTACTCTACAGCGATGATATCAATCTCATAATACACTGGGAAAAAGCTCTGAGCAAAGAAGTGTTTCAAAGTGTTGATGAACTCGAAAGAGTGAAAAATCTGCACAACAGCCTTATTATCTTCAACTACTCTTCGTGCAAAAAAGAGTACGCTTTACTTCTGCCTCTTTTACGTGAGCAAGGAAATCGTGTACTTGTTTTAGACAGAGTACCGGAACTTCAAAAAGCAAAAATATTACTGAAGTACGGAGCTATGGGATATGGAAATGCCTTGATGCGACCGCATTTTATACTTGCTGCTATCGATGCACTGCGTGAGAATATGGTCTGGCTCTATCCGGAGCTCACTTCGCAATTGATTTTAGAACTACCTGCTAGTGAGAACAGTAATAGTGAGCTATTAGAAAAATTGACTTCACGTGAGAGAGAAACGGCACTACTGTTGAAAGAGGGATTAACTTATAATGAGACAGCCCAAAGATTAGATATCACACCACGCACTGTAAAAGCTCATGCACAGGCAGTTTACAAAAAACTTAACGTGCATGATAGAATTGGACTCGCACTTCTTCTGAAATAATTTTACCGCATACTGTCCCTAAGGACAATAGTAATTTCTTCCTTTTTTCTCTATAATTTATAACAATTGAAAATTTGTCAATATTTTTGGAGAAGAGAACATGAAAGTAATCATCGGAACAGTTAAAGAACTCAGCGGAAAGTTTTTCGCAAAAGATGAACATGGTGATATCACAGAATTACATGCGGGTGACCCTATTACAAAAGATATGTTGGTATTTGGCGCTGATGGTAATAGTGAAAATGCACACATAAAAATAGCTATGCTAAATCTTGAGCAGGCACTTGAATTAACCGGACTTGAAAAACAGGTCTTTGATCTCTCCCTCATCCAAGATGGTAATAATTTAGATGAATTTATCTCTCCAAACAGTATAGACAAAGCACTTGAGAAAACAGGTGTATATGCCCAAGATGGTGCAACAGATCAAGAAAAAGCAGGAAGTATTAACGATGAGACTGCAGCAGGAAGCGAAGCCGTCGTAGGTCATATACAAGAAGATCAATTTACTGCTAGAGATAACGGTTTTGTAGATGTACAAAGCTCCCTAAGAGACGCACAATTTAACGGTTCTGATAATATTACAAATATAGATGCAACACCAGTTTTGTTGACGAATAATGAGGGAGATATCCCAGGTGTTGTTCCCTCCCCAGCGCCCACACCACTCCCAATCCCAACCATTACCTTAGATGCGAATATCACAGCAGATGATACAATCAATGCAAGTGAAGCTGAACAAAACATTCCGGTAACCGGTAGAGTTGGAGGGGACTTCAATATAGGTGATACAGTCACGCTTACAGTTAACTCTAAAACATTTACAGGAGCTGTTGATGCCAATGGAGACTTCTCAATCAATGTTCCAGGAGCAGATTTAGCAGCAGATCCTGATACAACAATCGATGCAAGTGTCACAACAACAGATGCAGCCGGTAATACAAACTCAGCAACCGATACAGAGGATTACTCAGTCGATACAACAGCTGGAACAGCTACAATGGATGATATAGCTGATCTCTCAAGTGATACAACGCCAACAATTACAGTCAATGCACCAGCAGATACAGCAAGTGTAACAGTAGATATTATAGATGCCA
>JALVXQ010000021.1 GCA_027038255.1 Sulfurimonas sp.
GCTCACGCGGTGCGAACCAACTTGCATTTTCAATGCTCTTTCAACTCAGCTCGCAGGAACTTGCTGAACAATACGCTGAGCAGTTCACGCATGATGTGGTCAGAGGTCTGCATACAAGAGACTGGGTACTCAATGCTTCTGATGTGTTAGAGTGGATGAAACAGAACTGCGGTGTGACAATGCACAAGCCTCAAGAACCAAAAGTGAAAGTGAAAGCGGCAAACAATCCTGTCAAAAAACAAAAAAAACAAAAATCAAATATTGTAAAAAATATCTGCAAAGAGTTACACATAACACAAAAACAGCTTGCTGAAATTCTTGAAGTTCCAGAAGGTACAGTAAGTTCATGGGCAGTAAAAAATGAGATTCCGCGTCTTGGGAAAAAAGCCATAGAGTTTTACATGAAAAGCCAAAAAAATCAAAAAATCGTAGATAGCTACAGAAGTTTCATAGAACTTCTGCAGGCTTCATAACAAAAGGGGTAGCGTGAAACCAAAAGATGAGATAACAAGAAGTCTGCTTATAGACAGACATACATGGGAAGATGCGATGAAGTATTCGCGTGACAGGTACAAGATGAGCCTCTCCAAAGTCATTGAATCTCTTCTGCAGGAGTGGCTTGCTAAAGAGAAGAGAAAACCTCTAGACAACTCAAAACAGGCAAAGTTTTTCGAATAAACTGCTGCCTACTGAGTACTATCTCGCGTAGTCAGTGTTTTTTGGAGCATCCGGATCATAATCCAGAAGTTCAAGAACAGACTTTTTGTTCATCTTCCTTGCAAAATCAATAGCGCTAAAACCTTTTGAATCTTGTACATACTGGTCTGCACCTTTTTCTAAAAGCAGTTTGGCAATTTCAACTCTTCCATAACACGCAGCAGCCATCAATGCGGTAAAACCGCTTTTTCTTGTTGTTCTGTTGACATCCAAGCCTTCATCTATAATATAAGAAACCATAGAAAAGTTGTCATAGGTAATGGCCATATCAAAAATGCTCACGCCCTCATCATCAAAGTCAAATATATCGGCACCACTTTCAATGAGAAGCATCAGAGTATCCATTGAGCACCCTGCTCGTAAAGCGCAGGCAAGTACACTCTCCCCTCCTTCATTTGTCTCTTGCAGGTCCGCACCGCTTTTTATATACTTTTTAATTCCGAGATAATCATCACTTTTTAAAAGCTCAAGCCATTTATTCATTACACCCACTTTAAATTTTATAATCAGTAGTATATATAAAATCTTATTAGGAGTTTTTATGTATAATTCGACTAATAAATTAATTAAGCGAGAATTCAATGGAAGTCATTCAAACAACTGATGCTTTTAAAGCACTCATAGAGAACATTAAAACAGCAACTCCGGGATATAAAGATCCTTTAGCATTTGGTATCTGCCGTGTAGATTTAGGACAGCTCAATGTAGATAAGTCTCTTCAGGCGACATACCCTCTCATCAACTGGGATGAAAACTTTGGAAGTGCGGCTATTTTCATCAAAGCACTTGCAGAGCAAGGCGTAGAAGTAGATTTCACACAAAACGAAGCAGTATGTACTATAAATCTAGAGTTTTTAAAAGCATGTCTCAATGCTTTTACACCCTACTCTGACGAAGCACACGGTGACGCACACAAAAATATTCAAGTAGTCTCTTCTCTTTACTCTCAAATCATCAACAGTGGAAGCCTAGAGGGTGAATTTAAAGTATGTTTCCTTTTTGAAGACGGCGCATGTGAGTCAGTAGAAGCGACATACCTCAAACTTTATGCACTTTCACTTGCAAAAGTAGGTCTGCGTGAGATTAACCTCAATGGTGCTTTTGGAACACTGCCTAATGTTGCATGGTCAAACGGTCAGCCAATCGAGCTTGACTACCTTCGTGAGTTTGAAATTGAACTCAAACTTGCAAATGAGTATCCACACATCGACTTTGTAGATAAATTTCCACGATTTTTACAACACATCATTCCAGCGGACAATACACGTATCTTAGATACTTCAAAAGTTCGTTTTGGTGCACAACTAGCAGCAGGAACTACTGTAATGCCAGGTGCATCTTACATCAACTTCAATGCCGGAACTACAGGTGTGAGTATGGTTGAAGGTCGTATTTCATCTTCTGCTATCGTTGGTGACGGGAGTGATGTTGGTGGAGGCGCAAGCATACTTGGTGTACTTTCAGGAACTGACGGCAACCCAATCAGCATCGGTAAAAACTGTCTTTTAGGAGCAAACTCTGTTTGTGGTATTCCTTTAGGTGACGGTTGTATCATCGATGCGGGTCTTGCTATATTAGAGGGAACAAAAATCGGCATCTACCCTGCTGAACTCGAAAAGATTGTAGAAGCGAACCCTACACTCAAAGGGAAGATCTCTGGTGAGATCTTCAAAGGAAAACAACTCGCTTTCCTTAACGGTCTTCACTTCAGACAAAATTCTCTTACAGGTGAGATCACAGCATCTCGCTCAACAAGAGAAGTAAAACTCAACGCCGACCTTCACTAAACTCTTTTCTTAGCACTCTCTTTTCAAGGGGTGCTAACACTTCACTAACTCTTCTACAGCATACTTTCACTATCTAAAAAACAAAAAACGAAGGATTTCTTATGAAAAAAACATTATTTGGCCTCTCATTTATAGCATCTACACTTCTTTTTGGTGCAGAATCAACATATACACAGTTCTTAGATACAGCAATTGAAGATATTTATGATATTCATAATTTTTCAAAAGCAAACATGAGTGCAATGGCACAGGATGATAAAGCCTTACAAGAGTATAGTGCTCAGCTCAATAAATACGAAGCTGACGTATCTCTTTTCTTACAACAAAACGCACAAGAAAGTTTTTCTTCTAAAGATGATGCGAATAAGGCGCTTGATGACCTCAATAAACTCAGTACACAAAATGTACAGCTTGCAAAAACTATGGCCTATCTTGCTTCTCATCATGCAGATAATATAAATGAAAGCTACAACAATACTCTTCAAGAAACTTCAAAAACGATTTTAAGACTCTCTGATGACATAGGGGTTATGGCTGATAGAATTTTACTTATGGCTAAAGAGATAGGTATAATGGCAGATAGAATCATAGAAACACAAGAGATTCAATCACAAAACCTCATAGCAACACAAAAACTTGTAAAATATGCAATGACTTTAACAGACGCCCAAATAACGACAACGAGAAATAGTGTCAATAATAATATAAATACAGGGATGTCGAATATGAATATGAATTCTAATCAAATACAGTCACAAGTAGCAATTCCAATGCATTAGTATTTATGCTATAATTGTAAATATATGAGGAGTTCGTTATGAGTATCTCAACAAATATATCATCTTTGCAGGCAAATCAGGTATTTATGAATGCAAATGCGAACAACATCGCAAATGTAAACAGTGACGGCTTCATTCCAACGGATACCCGTATGGTAGATGAAAAGAACTCTGTAAGAGCCCAAACAAGATTAGCAGATGACAATGGTTCTTCAAAAAGCCAGACAGATTTAGCGAAAGAGCTTCCTGATCAAGTTATCATCGGTGGTGTAGAAAAAGCAAATGTTGCTGCAATCAAAACACAAGATGAGATGTTTGGAACACTTTTAGACATCAAAGCTTAGTCTCACTGCGTGAGAATGTTCATACTCTTTAGCTGCGTGAGCAGAGAAGCTTTTTTGTCATAATCTTTCAGGTTACTTCCTAACTCTAAGGTACTCAAAATAGGTCTTCCTATGATAAAACGTCCCTCTTTGCCATTCTTTTTTGTCTTTACACCCCAAGTCGCATGAAATACAATAACTTTGTCATTTTTCAGACCAACAAAAAGTAAAATATGCCCTTTTTTGTAAAACAGTGTCTCAAAAGGAACAGCTTTTTCTTTGATAAGTGCTATTTTTTGTGCATCACTTAAGCCCTCAAAAGAGATAACATTGCCTACTTTACTCTGCTCATAAGAGTTTCTTGGAAGCCATAAACCAAAGGGTGCATAAAAATCTCGCAGAATGGATGAGCAGTCACGTTGTCCATACATACCACCCCAACCATACTTTACATGTGAGACCTCTTTAAAGATCTTGGCAATATTCTCTTGAGTAAATTTCAAAATATTTTTATGTGCACTCTCTTTTGCTAGATCAGACTGAATGTAATAAGCTTCACTATTTTTATAATTTGAGATAGTTAAAACAGTATATTTCTCTCCATACTCTTCAATCTCAGGCAGCATCATGCCTATACGAGAACGAAAGAGGAAGTTCTTTTTCCCATCATAGATAGGATAAGACTCTTTTACTATAAACTCTTTTTGAGCTTCTTCATACAATTTTGTATATTTTTTTGGCAAAAATGCTATATCTCTTGTTTTTACCCAGCCATATGCAAAACTGGCTTCAATAAAAACCCACTCCTTATCTCTGGAGAAGTGAGAAACCAAAATAGGTTTGTTTGGAGCTATGGAAGAGTTCTGCATATAATCAAAAGGAAAACCCTCCCCTGCTTTTTGGGGGTTCATTAAAAGCGGTTTATCGGTCGGGAAGGCTCTAATGTTGAGTAGTTTCAGTGTGATTGCAGGCTTGTTGCATGTTGCATAGGCTGAAAAGTTAGAGCGTGCGTTTATGTCATCAAAAAAAGATTGTTTGAGCGGTTGTAGATTTTCTCCATAGCTGTTATCTACTCTAAAAGAACGATATGCCCACATCGCTTCTTTTAAAGAGATGTCTATAGTAGGAATATTCCAAGGTTTAAAATAACTCTTTTCATACTCCTCTAACGATGAGATATAACGTTCATGGATGCCATGCAGATAACTTGAAACATTCTGGTCAACATCATATAAGTCAGACACACGTTCAGGCTTAGGAGGCTCTGTAACATTTTTATCTGGCTGTAAGGCCTGTTTTTGTGCACATCCTGCAAATAACAATGCAATAAAAATATAAGCAATATATCTCAAAACGCTCCCTTAATCAACATCACCAAATCTACTTACAACACGACCGATGACTTCCACTTCATTAGGGTTTAAAACCTGTGCAGGGTAAACAGAGTTATCAGATATAACATCTATCATTCCATCCATTCGTTTCTGTACACGCTTAATAAAAAGTCCGGCTTCTGTTCGTATGGTAAAAATACCACCACGATTCAAGTCTGTTTTTACTCTATTTATAAATACGATGTCATTATAACTAAATGTAGGCTCCATAGAATCACCTGAGACATTTATTGCTTCAATATTTTGCAGTTCACGCTCTCCACCTAACATAAATACGAACTGCTCAGGAATTTCCAACTCTTCAATCGCTTCAAAATCACTCTCAGCTCCACCACCGGCACTCGCATTTATATCTGTAAAGTATTTTATCATATAATTGTTTGTAGCTTCTACAAGGCTTTCAGGTGACTGTCCATAGAGTAGCCAGTTTATTGAAATACTTCTTTTAGCGCAAAAATCCATCAACTCTGAAAAAGGAATTTTATTGCGCTTTTTCATTGTCGCAAAATTCATCTGCGTAATACCCAATACTTCTGCAACATCTTTGTCAAAAACTTTTTTTGGTGCATATTCAGCAGAGATAATACTTTTTATCTCTTCTACTATATCAATGAAACTATTCATTTTATCCCCTTTTTTAGCCTTCTTGCAAGAAGTCTTTAAATAAATATTTCACAGTATAGTCTAATTTTGAAATAAAATCAACAATTATTTGACAATTTGTCATATTATTTACATAAGTGCATATTTTTATGTACTATTTTTTAAGATAAATAAAAAAAGGAGACATAATGTCACTTCTTATAAAAAATGCGGAAACACTCTTTGAGAGATTTGAGAGTAAAATGGAAATGTGGGCTGAGAAAATCTTTTAGGAGTTTTTCTCTTTTTCAAGTTTCTCTTTTTCTTCTCGCTCTTTCTCTCTTTGAGCTGATTTTGTTTTATGGTAACCACCAAAGATAAAGACCATAAAAAGAACAAAAAGTATAAGCATGAGAGTGTCAACAAAAGAGTTCATTTTATGCCTTCTTGAATGTGGAATAATTTTGACGAATAGCATCATAAAGAACAATGCCCGTACTGATGGCCAAGTTGAGACTTCTACCCTCTTTTGTCATAGGAATCGTAATATTTTGCGATTTGTATCTGTTTAAAATCTCTTCAGGAATGCCTGCTGTTTCACTGCCAAAAAATATAAAGTCTCCCTCTTTGAACTCCGCTTCAAAATAAGGTCTCTCTGTCTTTGTCGTCGCGAAGTGAGCATTGTCTGTAATGGTGTTTTCACTGAAGAAATCTTCTATAGATTCCCAAACTTTTAAATCCAGTTTTTCCCAATAATCAAGCCCGGCACGGCGAACTGCTTTTTCATCTATGTCAAATCCTATGGGTTTGATAAGGTGCAGCGTAGCACCGGCATTAACGCAAAGACGGCCAATTGCACCTGTGTTATTTGGAATCTGAGGATTGACTAACACTAAGTTAAAAGACATTAAAAGATAACCGTTCTGTTGGCATAGACAAAAATTCTGTCTTCAAGAGCAAGCTTGAGTGCACGTGAGAGAACAACTTTCTCAACATCTTTTCCCAAACGCTGCATATCTCTCCATCCATATGCATGATTGACATGTATGACCTCCTGAGCAATAATCGGACCCTCATCAAGATTATTATTTACAAAGTGTGCTGTCGCACCGATGATTTTTACACCTCTGTCATATGCCTGTTTATAAGGATTTGCACCTATAAATGCCGGTAAAAACGAGTGGTGGATATTAATAATCTTATCTTCAAATGTCTCAACAAATCGAGGTGTTAAGATACGCATATATTTTGCTAAAACAATATAATCTACATCCCCAAAACTCTGAATGGCTTCAATTATTTTACTCTCATGCTCAGAACGATCTATGCCTTCATGCGACACTGTAACATAAGGAATATCAAACTTTTCTACAAGGGATTCCAGTGCATCATAATTAGAAATCACTCCTAAAATGTTCGCGGCAAGCTCTCCTGCTTCATGGCGAATCAAAATATCTCCAAGCGCATGCATCTCTTTTGTAGCTAAAATGATGATATTTTTCTTTACAGGCTCAAGAACTTTTATGCCTGAACCTTTGGGAAGTACTCTGCTGATTGCATCACTGAGCTCTTCTTTATCTACAGCCCCATCAACAACAGAACGCATAAAAAATTTATTACTCTCTCTGTCAACAAATTCACTGTTTGAGAGGATATTCAAATCATAATTGTAAAAAATACTCGAGACTTTATGAACCAAGCCTTTTTCATCATTTGCATCTATTAAAACACGGTATTGGCTCACTTCATATTTCCTTTTTCCAATTTTTCGACTCTTGCATCAATTGTGGCAAGAGTATACTCTAAAAAATTTAGTGTCATATCTATTTTTGCTTCTATATTGGCATTGTTTGGTGCTTGAAAGCCTTCAAACAGGACAAGAAGCCGCTCTCTAATGGAGTTTAAATACATTAGCTCACTCTCACTGTTAGAGTGCCCCTCTGCAACTGTTTGTATAAGTGACTCTTCCTGTTTGGGGACAAAAGTCTGTTTCTCTTTTTTGAGAGTTTGTTCTATCTCTTGGGTGCCATCTTCCATCTCAGCCAGTGTTGAGAGTATTACATCTTTTAATTCCATGCTTTTAATAACCACCTTTCAAACTCTTTAAATTCCACATCTGTATCCATCTTTAAAAAAAACTCTTTCATCTGCGTATTGACTTTTAAAAACTTTTTACGCATACCAGACAATCTTCTTATAGCAATCTTCGCATCAGAGTTATGAGGGTCTTTTTTCAAAATCTCTTTATAAATCTCTAAGGCTTCCTCTTTTAAACCCTGCAGCTCATAAATATTTGCCAAAGTGAGTGTCTGCATATTTTAGACTCTACTTCTCGATGTAATTTGCGATAATGGAACCCATCTCGCTTGTAGAACAGATCTCTTTTGCATCAAACTGTGCCAAATCCTGTGTTCTGTAACCTTCAGCAAGTGCGCGTTTTACCGCTGCGTCTATTTTATCTGCTGCTGCATTTTCATTTAAAGCGTAGCGAAGCATCATTGACGCTGACGAGATTGTAGCAATTGGGTTTGCAATTCCCTGTCCTGCAATGTCCGGAGCTGAACCATGGATAGGCTCATATACACCGATTTTTGCACCGACAGATGCCGATGGTAAAAGACCGATAGAGCCGGAAAGCATAGAAGCTTCATCAGAAAGAATATCACCAAAGATATTTCCAGTCAACATAACATCGAACTGTTTAGGGTCACGAATGAGTTGCATTGCCGCATTATCTACATACATGTGTGAAAGTTCCACTTCAGGGTACTCTTTGGCAATCTCTTCTACTGTCTCACGCCAGAGTTGTGAAACATCAAGAACATTTGCTTTATCTATTGAGCATACACGTTTGTTTCGTGTCATAGCAATTTTAAATGCCTGATGCGCGATACGAACAATCTCATCACGGCTGTAGACCATAGTGTTCCAGCCTTTATCTTCCGTGCGTCCTTTTGGCTCACCAAAGTAGATACCACCGATAAGCTCACGCACTACCATCAAATCAACCCCGCGAACGATCTCAGGTTTGAGTGAAGATGCGTTTGCAAGTTCATCATAGACTACGGCAGGGCGTAAGTTCGCATAGACACCAAGCTCTTTTCTAAAACGTAAAAGTCCGCTTTCAGGACGTTTTTCACGAGGAAGGTTATCCCATTTCTCACCACCGATTGCACCAAAAAGGACAGCATCGGAGTTAAGTGAACCTGAAATAGTCTCTTGTGGAAGCGGATCACCTGTAATGTCATACGCACAACCGCCCATTAGCAGCTCTTCATAGTTAAAATGAAAACCGCTGTATGATGCTACTGCATCTAAAACTTTTACCGCTTCATCAACAATCTCTGGACCAATTCCATCACCTTTAATAAGTGCTATTTTGTATGATTTCATCTATTTTTTACCTTCTATCTCATTTTGTGCAAAGTTCATCAATCCACCTGCATCTATCAGCTCTTGCATAAATTCCGGAATCGGAGTAAAGCTGTATGTTTTACCACTTGTGTTGTTTGTAATTGTACCGGCATTCATATCTATGCTGATTGCATCACCCTCTTTTATCTCATTTGCTTCTTTAAGTTCAAAGATAGGCAGTCCCATATTAAAAGCGTTTCTATAAAATATTCTTGCAAATGTTGGTGCAACAATTGCAGCAACACCGGCAGCTTTAAGTGCAATAGGTGCATGCTCACGTGAGCTACCACAACCAAAATTTTCATCGGCTACTATGACATCACCCGGAGTCATTTTCTCTACAAACTCTGGGTCGGCATCTTCCATAACATGTTTTGCCAACTCTTCAGGGACTGAAGTATTTAGGTAACGTGCTGCTATGATTAAGTCTGTGTCAACATCTTTTCCAAATTTCCAAACTTTACCGTTTATGTTTGCTTTTTGTACCCCACGGGCATTTGTTTCAGTGCTCATATAAAATCCTATATATTTATTAAATAATTTTGCGATTATATCCAAAAAGTGATTGTAGTTTTATAAAGCCTTTAATGCTCACTAAAAAATTTAAAATTATTACGCCCAGCTTCTTTGGCCTTGTACATTGCCATATCCGAATTTTTTATCAACTCTTCTGCATCTGCTGCATCTTGAGGGTAGATTGCAATTCCTATACTTGTACTTATCATCAATTCTGATTCACCAAGAACAATAGGCTTTTGCATTGCCTCTATAATTTTGTTTGCAACGGCTTTTGAAGTTGTTAACTCTTTGTTCTCTTCAAGAATAATCATAAACTCATCACCGCCAATACGAGCAAGTGTATCTGCAGCACGCAGGCACTCTCCAAGACGTTGTGAAAAACGTTTTAAAATTTCATCTCCGACATCATGGCCATACTGATCGTTTATCTGTTTAAAGTAGTCTATATCTAAAAAGAAAATAGAAAGTGCACTTTTATTTCTCTGCGCTTTTTTCATAGCAACAGCCAGTCTGTCATTAAAAAGTGCCCTATTTGGCAGGTCGGTTAGTTCATCATGATTTGCTTTGTATGCAAGTATATCTTTTTGTCGGCCAAGCTCTTCATGATATTTTGCAAGTTCAGATATCATGATATTAAAATTTTTAGCAAGCTCTCCTATCTCATCATGGTTATGCACTTTTACATGTGTGTTGAGTGTTTTTGTGGTGATTATTTTTGTTGTACTCTCATTTAATTCCGAAATCGGACCCAAGATCTTACGGCTCAAGATTTTGTAGTATCTTGATGTGAGCAGTATGGAAATAATGACGATGAGGGTGATAAAAAATGTCTGCATAAGCAAATGCATAATAAATCTGTTCATTGAATGGACTATGATGAGATAGCCAATGAGATTTTTCTCTACAACAACCGGTGTAACGGTATAAAGTTCATCACCTTTCCAAAACTGTTGTTCTTTTAATTTGAGTTTTTTGATATTTTTATTTTCTTTGTATGGCTTGGTATGTACGTACATACCAAGTAATTTTCCATTTTTATCGAGTGCATACGCTTCGCGTATATTTTTTGCATATTTCAGTGATGACAAAGAGTCTTGAATGTTTTTTGTATCTTTAAAAAGAATTGCCGGTGCAATATTTTGTACAATAACCTTAGAAAATGTCCTATTGTGGTATTTCATATTTTTTGTACCGTCAAAGTATTGATAGAGTATAATAAAAACAATTGCGACAATACCTGCGATTATTGCCGTTGAGAGATTCATAAAATTAAGTTTTTTAGAAATATTAAGATTATTATAAAATTGCAACATCTTTTCTCTCCCTCTTTGAATAAATTATAACAATTATCATATAATATCATAAGGTATGTTATAATCATCCTTAAAAAATAATACTGAAAGTTTTGGATTGATAAAGATACTCTTTTTAGCCCTTATCACTTTTTATTTTGCTGCTTGTGGAAGTAATGTAAAAGATCTTCCTGTTAAGAAAATAATTACAGACAAACCGCCTACACTACAGCTAAAACATAAAAGAGAACTCGATATGTTTCAACTTTATGTTCAAACACCAAACGGTACACGTATTCGCATCCTTAACATAAAACCAAAATACAAAGATGGTATCTGGCTCAAAAGAGGAAAATATCATATTGAAGTCTCTGCAAAAAAGCATATTACACATAAAGAGTGGATAAATTTACAAAAAGATACGAATCTCACTATTGCCCTCAAGCAAAAAAAAGAGATTTCTATGGGATTTATTCATTGGAGAGAGACTGATGGTCTCAAATATATTGATGGTATTTTTTGGCAAGATCAGTCAATCAACAAACAGAAAAAAATGGACTGGAACAACGCAGACAAATATTGTAAAAACCTTCAAATTACAATCAATAAACATATTCTTATTGATGACTTCGAACTGCCAAATGAAAAAGAGCTCTTAAAACTTAGAAAATTCAATACCCGTCTTGATTATTCCGGGGCTATCTACTGGTCCTCTTCTACCGATAAAGAGCACAAACAGTTTGCAAAATATATCTATATCAACAAAGATAAAAGCGGCTGGTACAACAAAAGCGGCAAAACATATGTTCGATGCATCTCACGCAAGCATTATCCTCTCAATTTACCATTGATGCAGTTAGTAAAGCATTTCATAAAACAAGAACACTACTCTTACTTAGATGCTTATGAGTTCGCAGTCGATTTGAAGTATGGAAAACCGGTTATCAAACACGTGGTTAAAGCAAAAAATCATACAGTAAAACTCACACTTCGTTCTCAAAAATACGACAGTGAAAAAAACTATTTTTATTATAAAAACCATACGGTGAAAGAGAAGAGAGACATTACTGTAAACCCCGATATCAAGTTTGAAATCATCAATAACAAACTTGTATTTCGAGGAATTAATTAAACACTATTAACGCTTAAGATTATTTGTAGTCTGAAGCATTTCATCACTTGCAGTAATGATTTTTGAGTTGGCATCATAAGCACGCTGCCCTGTAATAAGATCTGTCAGTTCAACAACAAGCTCAACATTACTCAGCTCAACAAATCCTTGACGTAATGTTCCAAGTCCGTCAATCCCAGGAACGCCTTCTACAGGTTGTCCTGATGCATCTGTCTCAAGGTAGAGATTGTCTCCCATAGAGTGCAGACCGGCAGGATTTATAAAGTCAGTTGTCTGAATCTGACCGATTTGTGTTGCCTGCGTCTGTCCGGGTTGTACTACTGTGACTGTACCATCTGCACCAATACTTAAGCTTGTAGCATCAGGTGGTACAACAATTTGAGGAATAAGTGTGTAACCGTCACTGTTTACAATAGCACCATCTTGGTCGAGTTTAAAAGCACCATTTTTCGTATAAACTTCTGTTCCATCAGGAAGTTCAAGTTTGAAAAACCCTTTTCCGGTAATAGCAATATCAAGTTGGTTATCTGTCTGCTTAAGACTTCCTTCAGAAAAAATCTTATTTACAGCTGTAGGACGTACACCAAGCCCCACTTCAATACCTGTTGGAGACTTTGTCGTATCACTTGTAGATGTTCCGGCGTACTCCATAACATGGTACATAAGATCTGCAAATTCCGCACGGGATTTTTTAAAGCCGATTGTATTCACATTGGCAATATTATTGGCTGTTGTATCTATCTGTGTCTGCATTCCGAGCATTCCTGTCGAAGCAGTATAAAGTGATTGCATCATAATTTTATTCCTTGATTTAATTTCATTAAATAAAGGGAACCTATTTCCCTCTGTAGAACGACGCTGGAAGTAATTCCATCATCTACGTTAACACTGTGTTTCCTTCGCCAGGAAGCCCACGCAACTAGTTGCTTATTCATGGTTATGCTTTTCTAGCAATTTTTTCAATTGCATCTCTGTTCATATCATTCATTTGTGTATCCATCGCTTTTTGATACATCCCGACAAGTCTGTTTGTCTCAATGAGCTGTGTCATCATTTGCACAGCATTAACATTGCTCTTCTCTACAAATCCCTGCACAACAGCACCACTCTCTTCATTGCCATGCATTTGTTTCGTATCATCTAACTTATAAAGATTATCACCCTCTTTTTGAAGATTTTTGAGGTTATCAACACTTGCAATAAAAAGTTTTTTATTTTGTGTGAACTTTAAAGAACCCGGAGCATTGGTAGATATCTGTCCATTTTTATCAATATCAATCACCGTATCTGTTGTTGAAAAAGTAATACCTTCGTTGCTTTGAGCATAATCATTACCAAGAACTTCATACCCCTGTTTTGTTACAAGTTTACCTTCATCATCAAGAGTAAACGAACCATCTCTTGTCAGTCTCACACCTTCGGGTGTCTTGACAGCAAAGAAAAGGTTGTCCCGTGAAAGTGCCAAATCAAGCTGATTTGATGTTTTTTGCATATTTCCGACAGAGAAGTTCGTATACGAATCAACTACCTGAGGTGCTTTAGCCATTGTTCTGTTGATGAACTGAGCCGCCTCTTTTGTATTGTTTGCATTTGGAAGGTCATCTCTTTTTTCTTTATAAAGACGCATAAAATCGCCCACGATGAGATTATCTTCTTTGTAACCATTTGTATTTACATTCGCTAGGTTGTTCGCAATAGTGTCAAGTCTGTTAAACTGTGTCACCATTCCAGCAGCAGAACTATAATAGCCTGTTTGCATTAGTACCCCTGTTTATGGGCACCTCTAAAAATCCTAGTGCATCTCAGCAATACAGAGGAGTTTACAATCAAGGCAGCCTTTTGAAGTCCTAGCCATAGCTAAGACGAGAAAGGATAACGATGAGTGTAGACTCCTCTGTGTTGCCCGTAGGGAGGAGTAAAAAAAGTAATCTTGCATAAAACTTTTTCTGACCATAGCTACGGCTATGCTAAGAAAAAGATTTTACACAATCTTATCTTTTTTTCTCTCCTCTGAGATGTGCTAGGGTTTTTAGAGGTGCCCTTATTATTTTAAGAGTTAAAAGCAAAGGGTGTTCCAATTCTGAAACAAGTCCCCTTTAAGAATATTTCGGTATAATCCACCTTTAAAAAAACCTTAAAAGCAATGGAGCATCCTCCCGTATGACAGCAAAAGAACTCAACAAAGCCTTAGAAACTTTTTTTGAAGAGCATAAGTCCAAAGAGTGTATGACTTATGAATCAATAATTGATCTTTTTGAAAAACAACCAACCGCTGCACAAGCAAAAAATATTTTAAAACTTGCAAAAAAACATAACGACTGTCTTTATACTTCAAGTGAACATGCAAAAAAACTCAATGACAAAGAAGCAGAAGCTCGCCGTAGTGCACAGAGAAAAATGCTTGAAGACAATGAGACTGACCAGTTTGACATTTTAAAAGAGCATGAACTTCTTGAATGGTCACGTTCAGACTCCCCTGTGCGTATGTACTTGCGTGAGATGGGACAGATCCCACTCCTTACAAAAGAAGAAGAGATTGAAATCTCTAAAAAAATAGAGGCTGGAGAGAGCATCATTATTGATGCTATCTGTTCAGTACCTTATCTTATAGATTTCATTCTTGATTATAAAGAACCACTTATAAACCGTGAAAGACGAGTAAAAGAGCTTTTTAAAAGTTTTGAAGATGAAAAAGAAGATGATGACAATGCAGATGACAGTGATGCGCAAGAGAGTAAAACACTCTCAGCAAAAGACAAAAGCAGAGTAGAAAAAGTCACTACAAGTTTCAAAGCACTTGAAAAAGCTAAAAAAGAGTGGATGAAGACGCTTGACAAAGCACCACAAAATCTTGACAATAAAGAACTAAATGAAGAGATTGTTCAGTTTTACCTGGCAGTTACTTGGAAAAAAGCTGTTCTAAAAGAGAAACTTTTAGACCTTGGACCAACTTCAAAACTCATTAATGAACTTGTAAAAGCCATGGAGACGGCACTCAAATCAGATGAGGGCTATGACAAAGAGTTAAAACGTCTTGAGTATAAACTCCCACTTTTCAATGCAACGCTTAAAGCCAACCATAAAGTGCTTGTTGAGAAGATTCAAGATCTCACAAAAGAAGATATTGCGAATATGGTTCCTGAAGCGACAATGGTCTCTACCTATATGGAGATCAAAAAACTTGTCCAGACAAAAGAGGCATCGAAAAACTCTTTTGATATGGAACCGGAAAAATTAGCAGATATTTTAGAGCAGATAAAACGTGGTAAAAATATCTCTGAGATTTCAAAAACAAAAATGGCAAAATCAAACCTTCGTTTGGTTGTCTCTATTGCGAAGCGTTATACAAACAGAGGACTTCCTTTTCTTGATCTTATTCAAGAAGGAAACATCGGTCTTATGAAAGCTGTTGATAAGTTCGAATATCAAAAAGGGTATAAATTTTCAACCTATGCTACATGGTGGATTCGTCAGGCTATCTCACGTGCCATTGCAGATCAGGCAAGAACAATTCGTATCCCTATTCATATGATTGAGACTATCAACCGTATCAATAAAATCATGCGTAAACACCTTCAAGAGCATGGAAAAGAGCCGGATGTTGATACAATCGCAGAAGAGGTCGGTCTCTCTGTTGAGAAAGTCAAAAACGTTATCAAAATCACAAAAGAGCCAATCTCTCTTGAAGCACCTATTGGAAGCGAAGAGGATGGCCGTTTTGGAGACTTCATTGAAGACAAAACATCTCTTTCTCCATCAGATGCAATACTCAAAGATGATTTGCGTATTCAAATTGAGCAGGTACTCGAGCAACTTAATGAAAGAGAAAAAGCGGTTATCAAACTCCGTTTTGGAATTATGGATGATGAGAGTGACAGAACACTTGAAGAGATTGGTAAAGAGCTCAGTGTTACACGTGAGCGTGTACGTCAGATCGAATCATCAGCGATTAAAAAGCTTAAACACCCTAAAGTCGGTCGTAGACTTAAGAACTACATAGAAGAGTAGAAGCATTCTATGACACTTGAGCAGCAGTGGTTAGAGTATGATTACAACCCTTTCATACTCTTTAATGACAAAGGGAAAATAGTCTCACTTAATGCTGAAGCACAATTTCTCCTTGGTTCCACAACTGCCCATGAGCTCTTTGAACTTGCAAAAACATATGCAAGCATCAACTTTGGATTTAAGACAACTTTTGTAGAGTTGGAATATGGAAGATATAAGTTTTTTGGACTTACCATCGGCTATGAAGATGAAGAGCAGATTGGCATCAAACTCTACCAATCCCCTACTTACAAGTTAAACACAGCAAAACCAAATGGCGAACTGACAAATATATTTACAATTATTGACTTATGTATCGCAACAAACTCCATAAATTCAGATACTCTCTTTAAAAAAGATTATGACCCTACTATTCCCGATGTCATCATAGACTCAAACAAGCTTATAAAACTACTCAACAAAATCTATGAATATTTTAAAGAGAATCAATTCATAGTGACAAAAGTATTTTTTAGAGTGGGAGAACATATAAAGTTTGAAGATAAAAAATACAGTATATTTTCTATCTCCATTCAAGCAGGTAAGATAGATGCAACAAAAAAAAGTGAACTGGAACTGCTTGCAAAAAGTAACAACTTCTACATTGATATCAGCGACAAAAAAGTCACTGTCAACCTTCCGATGATAACTTCTTAGGCTAACAACTCTTTAGAGAGAAGAGATCCTACGACAATACCTACAAACAGCGATGGCAGATAGTACCACAGATCTAAAATATTATTGTTTTTCAAAGCGATAAAGCCTAAAATCAAAAAGAGATACGGCAGAAGTCTAAAGAGCGAAAGACTTCCTCTTATACCATGTTTCATATTTTTGACATTGAGCGGTTTTACTTTTGCTTTTTCCTCTTTGACTATCTCTTTAAGGCTTAACTCTTCAGGCGGTGCATGATTTATCTTTATATCGTCATAGAGCTCATGCGGATCTTCTATTTTATCTAAAAGGTCTCTATCTTCAACATATTCGCCAGATTCCACTTTTGCAAGAATCATCTTTTTATAAGCATAAGAAGCTCCGATGATAATGAGTAAGGCAGATAAAAATGCCGTCTCGACATTGGCAAAAACTTTTGCAGAGATGAAGTAGCTAAGAAAAATGAATCCTTGTGCTATTACAAATATACTAATAGCTTTTTTCACCATAATCCTCATCTTCGTCATATTCGTCATCATCTATTTTTTTCTTTATAGCATAACGAGGCTCTTTGGCAAGTTCTTCAAACATTTTATGTTGTTTTGAGTAGGCCTTGTAAACATTTAAAATAGCTGCAGCGATACCGATGGCAACCCCAAGCCAAAAAGTCCATGTCTCATCAGTCAATCTTTTTAAGAGCCAACCAAGCCCCACACCGATCAATACCGCTACAACCATAGATATACCAAGAGAGAGGCTGTCTGCAGCTTCTATGATTGGCTTAACACGTGGTTTTCTCTCTTCTTTTTCTTTATTTGGCATTTTTTATCGCTTTAAAGACTCTTTTACTCGCTTCAATCGTATCTTCTATCATCATATCAGTCGTTGCCGTAGAGATGAAACCTGTCTCATAAAGTGAACAGGCAAAGTAAAAACCTTCATCAAGCATACCTGCGTGAAACTTCGCGAAAAGTTCTGCATCCGATGCTGCCGCATCACTGAAATTCTTCACTGCATTCTCAGAGAAGAAAAATCCAAACATACTCCCGCGTGTATCGACCTGCATAGTGATGCCCTGCTCTTTTGCAGCTGCCTGCATACCCTCTACCAAGCGTACAGCACGACTGTTTAAAACATCTATGATTTTTGCATTTTGCTTCAGTTTCGTAAGCGCTGCATATCCTGCTGCCATTGCTACAGGATTTCCACTGAGTGTTCCTGCTTGATAAACCGGTCCGTCAGGAGAGAGTTTGTCCATTATTTCACGTCGACCGCCAAAAGCACCGACAGGCATACCACCGCCGATGACTTTTCCGAGTGTTACAAGGTCAGGTTTGACACCTGTAATACTCTCTGCCCCATGAAGTGAACCGCGAAAACCACTCATTACTTCATCAAAAATTAGAAGTGCACCATTTGCATCACAGAGCTCACGCAGCTCATGTAAAAACATTTTATCAGCAGGCACAAGTCCCATATTTCCTGCAATTGGTTCAATAATAACACAGGCGATATCATTAGAATCGGCAAAGCATTTTTTGACACTCTCGATGTTGTTGTATTCCGCTAAGAGTGTATGCTTTGTAAAGTCAGCCGGAACACCAGGGCTTGACGGATTTCCAAAAGTAGCAGCACCACTTCCTGCTTCCACTAAAAGTGCATCAGAGTGCCCATGGTAACAGCCTGTAAATTTTACAATATCGTCACGTCCTGTAAAACCGCGTGCCAAACGAATGGCTGACATAACAGCTTCTGTTCCGCTGCTTACAAAACGCACCTTTTCAACAGAATCAAAAAAATCTATGACCAGTTTGGCAAGTTCGCTCTCCGACAAAGTCGGTGCACCAAAGCTCAAACCATGTTTTACAGCTTCTATGACTGCTGCTTCTATGCTTTCATCACGATGACCGAAGAGAAGCGGTCCCCAAGACTGCACATAATCGACATACTTATTACCATCGATATCTTTGAGGTATCCACCCTCTCCAGCTGCGATAAAGATAGGTGTTCCCCCTACACTTTTAAATGCACGAACCGGTGAATCAACACCACCCGGAATCAACTGCTGTGCTTCATTAAACGCTTTTTTTGATGCTTCTGTATTCATTAAAAACCCTATAAGATGTAATATTTTTCTTATTATATCCAACGTTACGTTAATATTGATTTGATATAATCGTGGAAAAAATTATTGGATGATATTTGAATAGATCTAGTTTCGCTCTTTTTGTTGCAGCACTTATACATCTTCTACTCTTTTTACTTCTATGGATTTTGTTTCATTATGCAGCAACAGACATCAGTAAAAACCTTAAAAAGCCTGAAAAAAAGATAAAAATCTCCCTCAAAGAGATGCCGATAAAACATAAAAAATCAGGACTTACAAAGAAAAAGATTCCTCAACCTAAAATAGCTCCGCCAATGCCAAAAGGCTCACAGCTTAAAAAGATAATCAAACCGGCAAAATCGGTCAAGTATGAACCAAGCAAGCCTGTTAAAAAACCAAAACTC
>JALVXQ010000022.1 GCA_027038255.1 Sulfurimonas sp.
AGGTATGCCACTGCGTGAGATGATTCAAATGCTGGAATGATTCCCTCTTTTTGACTCAGCCATACAAAAGCATCGAGTGCTTCTTGGTCTGTTATATAGTCATACTTCACATTTCCCATATCATTATGAAATGCATGTTCAGGACCGATTCCAGGGTAATCAAGACCGGCACTAATGGAGTGTGCTTCTAAAATTTGTCCATCTTCATCTTGCAGCAGATAAGACATCTGTCCGTGTAGAACTCCCGGACGACCTTTTTTCAAAGAGCATCCGTTTTTATCATCTATGCCGAGTCCACCGGCTTCTATACCGATACACTCAACACCCTCATCTTCCAAGAAGTGTTGAAACATTCCAATAGCATTACTTCCACCGCCGATGCAGGCAATGATGTGATCAGGCAGACGATCCTCTTTTTCTAAAATCTGCTGGCGTGCTTCCCAACCGATGATCGCTTGAAAATCTCTTACCATCATAGGGTAGGGGTGTGGTCCTGCAACGGTTCCAATGATGTAGAAGGTATCGCGTGCATTGGTAACCCAGTGACGGATGGCATCATTCATCGCATCTTTAAGCGTACGGCTGCCGCTCTCAACAGAGTTTACCTTTGCTCCTAAAAGCTTCATACGAAAGACATTGAGTTCTTGACGCTCCACATCTTTTGCTCCCATGAATATTTCACATTCAAGCCCTAAAAGTGCAGCGATTGTCGCAGTTGCCACACCGTGTTGCCCGGCACCGGTCTCGGCAATAACTTTTTTATATCCGAGACGTTTTGCCATAAGTCCTTGAGCAATGACGTTGTTTACTTTATGTGCCCCTGTATGGTTTAAATCTTCCCGTTTTAGGTAGATTTTTGCACCAAGCTCTTCTGAAATATTGTGCGCATAGTAAAGTGGAGAAGGACGGCCGACATAATCTTTGAGGTAGTAGTCCACTTCAGACCAAAACTCTTTGTTAAATCGTATTTTGTCATACTCCTCACGCAGCTTCAAAAGTGCGGGCATAAGTGTTTCTGGAACATAGCGTCCACCGAAGATTCCAAAGTGTCCATTTTCATCAGGATCAAATTTTGAAGCAGTTGGTATATACATTAATTAACCTCTATAAGTGAATAAACTTCTGTTTTTTCTTTTAGTTTTTTGATGCCGTCAAGAAATGCCAGTCCTATAACAAAACAGCACTCGACACAGTTTGCACCGGTTTGATTGACAAGTGTAGCCGCAGCATTTGCAGTACCGCCTGTGGCAATCAGATCATCTATGACAAGAACACGGGCACCTTTTTTCTCACCAAAGGCATCTATGTGCACTTCAATTTCATCGACACCATACTCCAGAGCATATTTTTCACTGATGGTTGTGTAAGGCAATTTCCCTTTTTTACGAATAGGAACAAAACCAAGATGAAGCATCTGTGCAAGAGCAGCACCAAAGATAAAACCACGGGCATCAATTCCGGCAATATAATCCAAATCATACTCTTTATAACGCGCATAGAGATGATTCATCAGTACACCATAAGCCTCTTTGTTATTTAAAAGTGTCGTGATATCTTTAAAGACTATTCCCTCTTTTGGAAAGTCTTTGATGTCCCGAATGGATGATTCGATTATTTTTCTTTCTGTTTCGCTGAGTGTTAGCATTTCTTTTCCTTAGAGCAGAGCGTCGATGCGACTTTCAAGTGCCTTTATCTTCGCATTGAGACGATCGACCTCTTGTCTGTGTTTTGAGTTTCTCTGTTTGAGTACTTTTAACTCATTTCTTAGTTTTGTCAGCTCTTCTGTTAAAATATCAACATTTCCAAGTGCACGCTGCAACTGAATTTGATACTTACGGATGAGAATTTCTGCTTCTTGCAGTGTAAGTTTCATCAGATCATTACTGCGTTGCTCTTTGTTCGTGATGCTCTTAAAGTAAAACATCTTTACAAAGAGGTAGATAGAGACAATGGAAAGGATTGTTAAGAGTGACCATTCCCAAAACATTACTAGACGGCCTCTATCTTTTCAACTCTCTGAATGTGACGACCGCCTTCAAAGCTGTTTGCAAGCCATGCATCGATGATGGACTCTGCAACACCTTTTCCGACAATGCGTTCACCAAAACATAAAATGTTTGCATCGTTGTGCTCACGGGCAACCATTGCGGTGTAAGCATCGTGACAGAGTGCCGCACGAATACCGTGATGCTTGTTTGCAGCCATACTCATACCAATGCCGCTTCCACAAATTAAGATGCCTTGTGCAGCACTGTTCTCGATGACAGCACGCGCAACTTTGTGTGCATAGTCCGGGTAGTCAACTCTATCTTTTGTATAAGGACCGAAATCAACAACCTCAAACCCTTTTGATTTTAAAAGCTCAACAGTCCAATCTTTGAGCTCAATGCCCGCATGATCTGTTCCAATATAAAATGTCATTTTATCTCCTTATGATAATAGTAAACTAATAATAAACTGCACAGGCATAAACAGTAAGTACTGATTCAGTGGTGTCATTAAAATAACAAGCACAATAATCATACCATATCTGTCATATTTATAATAAAATTCTGCAATTGACTTTATTTTGTATTTTATCGCAAGATGCATTAAAAAATGCCCGCCGTCAAATTGTGGAATAGGCAACAGGTTAAATACACCAAGAACTATATTGATAATTAAAAGCTGATAAACAAAGATATAAAAAAAGACATAAAACATTGAATCGGCGGTAGTCGGCCCACTCATAGCAGTCAGTCCGATGGCAGCAATCGCTCCCAATGTGAAGTTATAAACGATGCCTGCAAGGTCAACCTGCATAGCGGCATTATATCCGCCGCGACTGATAACTTTGAACATATCAATAGGAACAGGTTTTGCCCAGCCAAATAGGATGCCGCCTGATGTTCCAAGCAGCAGAGGAATAAAATAGAGCATTGTCGGAACAATGATAGTTCCTACCAAGTCAATATGTACAAGCGGGTTGATAGTAAGACGACCTGCATTTTTTGCAGTATCGTCACCATACATGTGTGCGACCCAGCCATGCATGATTTCATGTCCGATAATAGCAATAGCCAGTGCTAAAACAGCGGCTATGATTTTAATGATATCAAGTAAGTCCATAATACTCTTTGTCTTCTCTTTCTCTCTCGTCAATTGCTTTTTGCAAGTAAGGCTGCTCTTCTAAATCTGTAGGTGTTTTTCCTATTCTGTCCCAGCGAATTTTATAATTTTTGTCGATGGAAAAGTAGATAAACCATGGTGTTCCTTCCACATTTTCATACGGAACCGATCCCCAGAAACGACTGTCATTGGAGTGGTCACGGTTATCACCCATCATAAAGTAGTGACCCTTCTCGACTTTTATAGGATTCATATAGAAGATTGGCATCGGATAGTGCCCGTCATTGATGATTTTAGGGTCATGGTGAATCCCCGGATGTTTTTTCATATAAGGATTTTTAACCCAGAGTTTTCCTGCAAAAGGAACTATTTTGTAGCCTTTATAGTGTTCTTTCATCCACTCATTTCCCTCTTTGAAGTGAAGAAAAAGGTTTTTATCTGCAACAAAAAGCTCATCTCCCGGAAGTCCGACACAGCGTTTTACAAAGTGCTGTTTAATGTTGCCCGGGTATCTGAAAATGACGATATCTCCATGTTTTGGTGTGTCACCATCAACTATTTTGAGTTTTTTGCTCCAAGGAATAATAGGAACCTCTAAAAATGGAATGTATGGCATCGGTACACCATAGGCAAACTTTTTTGCAAAGAGGTGATCACCAATGAGTAGAGAATCTTTCATGCTTCCACTTGGAATTCTAAATGCCTGTGCAACAAAAAAGATGATAAAGAGAACAATGACAATAGTCCCTGTCCATGAGTTTGACCATTTGTAAGCTTTATGTAAAAATGTTTTCATTAAGCCTCTTTGTCGGCATTGATTTTTGCCGCTTTTAAAGTGTTGCTCAGTAGCATCGCGATTGTCATTGGTCCTACACCGCCGGGAACAGGCGTAATGTAAGAACATTTTGGCGCTACATGCTCAAAATCAACATCACCGACAAGTTTACCGTTGTCGGCTCTGTTGATTCCAATGTCTATGATAACAGCTCCCTCTTTGACCATATCTTCTTTGATGAGATTGATGACACCGACACCGACTAAAATGATGTCAGCCTGCAGGGTATGTTTTTTCAAATCATCTGTAAAAATATGACAGATTTCAACAGTTGCATCAGCATTTAAAAGCAGGTTTGCCATCGGTTTTCCAACAATGTTTGAAGCACCTACAACACAGCAGTTCTTTCCTTTGACATCTATGTTGTACTCTTCAAGCAACTTCATAACACCAAGCGGTGTGCAGGGTACAAAACCATCTAAGTTTGTTACCAAACGTCCAACATTGTAAGGATGGAAGCCATCTACATCTTTTGCAGGATCAACGAGTTCCAAAATTTTTGTTGTGTCAATTTGTGGAGGAAGGGGGAGTTGTACCAAAATTCCGTCTATATTTGGGTTTTGATTCATCATCATAATGGTGTTTTCAATAGCATCCTGTGAGATGTCTTCAGGCATTTCATGAGAAACAGAATAAAAACCTACACGGTCACATGCTTTTTTCTTCATGCTGACATAGGCCTGACTCGCTGGGTCCTGTCCAACCAAAATAACGGCTAAACCGGGCGTTCTTCCACTGTTTTCTTTTAATTTGACAACTTCAGAAGCAACATTTTTTTCTATTTTTTGCGCAAGAGCTTTCCCATCAAGAATCTGCATTTAAACCTCATAAATAATATTTTTGATATTATACCTTTTTAAAATAATAATAGGCTAATAC
>JALVXQ010000023.1 GCA_027038255.1 Sulfurimonas sp.
AATTATAAAATAAAAGGAGAATAAAAAGTGTGGCTCCGGATGCTGGATTCGAACCAGCGACCAAGTGATTAACAGTCACCTACTCTACCGCTGAGCTAATCCGGAATGTGTAGCGAAATTTTATCTAAAAACTATTAAATAAAGATAAAATTTCGAAAGTTTTACTTTTAAATTTTACAAGCACCCGTTTTTAAGTTTGCTCTATTTTTCTGAAGAAATTTTTTACCAATTCCTTTAACTTTTGTAATTTCATCCACATTTTTGAAACAGTGTGCTTTTCTATATGATAAAATAGCTTCTGCTTTTTTAGTGCCTATACCTTTCAAGCTAGTAAGCTCTTTCACACTAGCGCTGTTAATATCAACTGCACCAAACATCAAACTAAACCCTAAAACCAATATAGCTAAAATTTTCATCTTAACCCCTTTTATTAAATTCAGATGTATAGTATCAGTTTTTATTCTTTATGTAAAGTTTTATGACAAATTGTCAGATTTTTTCAGTTTTTTCTTTAAAATAATTTTCCCACTCTCAACTCCAGGCTGATTATAAGTATTAACATACATAAACTTTCCAACTAATGACGTAAGGAGTTCATATTCATACATAAGTGCTGCTATAGCACTTTCTCGTACTCCATCGATGGTAATCACATCACAAGGAATGTCATTGACACTGTTTATGGATTCGATTGTCGCATCTGCCTGTTTATTTATAAGATCAGAAAAAGCGATATTATTTAAATAATCCAACTCCTCCAATCCTTCAAGTTTTACATCTGGAATTTTAAGATTATTGTCAAAGTTTTCTACTTTTATGACAGTGACGGTTTTATCTCTTCTTCCTTCTATGATTAACTGTAAAAAAGAGTGCTGATCTATTGGTCCTATGATTCCAATTGGAGTAAGACCCTGTCTTGTAGAATTAATATCAACTTTACCTAAGCTCTCTCCCCAAAGCTGTATATACCATTTGTTAAAACCTTCAAGTCTTGAGGAGTAGGAGAAGACTACATTGATGTTAAAGCTGTATTTATATTCAACCAAGAATCGTGCTTTTTTGAGTATGCGTGAGTAGAACTCTTTTTTACCGAAGAAGTCTTCAGAAGTCTTTCTTGCACCTTTTAGCAGTTCATCTATATCTATGCCTACAATAGCTAAAGGGAGTAAGCCCACAGCAGAGAATACTGAAAACCTTCCTCCTACATTTTTAGGTATCTCAAATGTTTTCATTGCATTAGCTTGTGCGAAAGCATTGAGTTTTGAGTCTTTTTCAGTGACTACGACTGTATTATGTTTATCGCATTTTATAAGGGAGTTGATATATTTAAAGATGGCAACTGTCTCTACGGTTGTACCTGATTTTGAAATGACAATAAAGAGGGTGTCTTCAAGATCGATATTTTCTATTTTTGATTGGATATCTATCGGGTCAGTTGTCTCTAAAAAGAGAAGTTTTTTCTCTAGCTTGCGTGAGTGTTTTAAAAATTTGTAGATTGCATAGGTTCCAAGTGTGCTTCCGCCTATTCCGATGACAACAATATTACTTTGTTTTACAGTTTTTGCATACTCTTTAAAGAGGGTCGTATCCTGAAAAGGAAGTTTATAGTAGCCTATCTCTTCTTTTTCTTTTATGATCTCTGCAAAAACATCTTCATCTGAAATGGTTGGATTGAAATTATGTTTGTATTGCACTACTTGCTCTTTGCATAAAAATAGTTTGTTGCTTCTACAAAACCATCTACACTTCCACAGTCAAAACGTTTGCCTTCAAACTTATATGCAAGGACATTGCCTTTTTTTGCCTGCTCTAAAAGTGCATCAGTTATCTGAATCTCTCCAGCTTTTCCAGGTTTCGTCTCACGCAAGATGTCAAAAATATCTGGAGTTAAAATGTAGCGACCGATAATGGCCAAATTTGAAGGAGCATCCTTTGGATTTGGTTTTTCCACCATATCATTCACTTTTAGAAGATTGTCTTCTATGAATTCTCCTGCTATAACACCATATTTATTTGTCTCTTGCATCGGTACTTCTTCCACTGCGACAATAGAGCATTTATACTTTTCATACAGTGCTACCATTTGAGAAAGTACTCCAGCCTTTTCATTATCACACAAGTCATCTGCAAGAATCACAGCAAAAGATTCTTCTCCAATGAGTGTTTCACCAGTAAGAATTGCATGACCTAAGCCTTTCATCTCTATTTGACGTGTATAAGAAAAAGTGCATGACTGAATCACTTTTCTTATCTGCGTGAGGTACTCCTCTTTTGAAGAGCCTTTTATCTGATGCTCCAACTCATAGGAGATATCAAAATGATCTTCGATGGCACGTTTACCTCGCCCTGTCACTATTGCCATTGTGTTAAGTCCTGCTTCTATTGCCTCTTCTACACCATACTGCAAGAGTGGTTTTGTAAGGACAGGCAACATCTCTTTTGGAATCGCTTTTGTAGCGGGGAGAAATCTTGTACCATAACCTGCTGCTGGAAACAGACATTTTTTAATTTTTGACATAGACTATACCTTTAACTTGTAAACTTTTGCATCCGGTGTGAGAATGACCGGTTGAAAAAGATTTTTATCATAATTCTCTAACACCATCAACTGAATATAGAGTGAATTATATGTTTTCTCATCTACAATTAGCATAGTATTATAATTTGCCATATAGATGACACTGATATCTGACGTAAAGTTTACCAATTGCACACTTTTATGCAGCTTCATATCTTTAGAATATTGCGTCTTAACAAATCTGCGAATCGGCATGGTTTTTTTGCCAAGTGTGAGATTGAGTGTGCGTTTATCTAAAAAAATATTTTGTCCTAACTGAATTTTACTGCCCATATCTTTAAAATTTCTACTAACATAGAAGAATGGTTGTCGTCCCTGTCGTCCATTCATCAAGTTAATATTACTAAAGAGCGTAACAGTCGGATAGATATTCATCATCCTAAATGGTAGGTAAAAGTAGATATTTCTTGTCTTGTGTGGAAGTGTAATATTGGTATCTTTTAAAGTTGCTAAAAACTTGTTCGTATCATGAAAGCCATACTCTTTTGTCATCTGCTCTATATTTGAAAAAACTGTCAAATTTTTATCTGCCACTTTTTCAGTATACTCCACATCTAGCCGCGCCATCTTCGCAGCTTCTTCCTGTGTATGGGTGAGCATAAAACTCACAGGAAAGTTTACACTACCGCTATGTTTTCCACCATCGACAAGTGTTTTTACATCAGCATAGTAGCGAATCGGGTACCCATAATCCCACCATGATATCACATAGTCATTGCGCCCTGCTATATGCTTGAGCTTATCTAATACCTTTACTTCATTTGCATTAAATACAGTCGGCACTTTATACGCCTCTATATGTTTGTAGTTTGGATACAAAATAGCTAAGGTAAAAGCTGTCATACTAAGGTATTTCAACTTATTTGTCGGCATTTTAACTGCAAGTTCAGTAATTAAAAAAGCAATGCCAAATGCTAAAATAGGTACAGCGTAAATTGTAAAACGAAGCCCTCCTACATACGCTAAAAACCCAAGCCCAACAAGTGGCAGAGAGAAAAGCATAATTGGCTTTTTATAGAGTAAGTAGATATAGCCCAGAAAAGAGATTACAAATGTAACAGTATGTCCACTAATACGGTTCGAAAAAGTCTCAAACGGAATTTTACCTGCCTCGCGCACTGTCTGCATTACTGTAAAAAAGTGAAGTCCAAGACCTTTATCTGCAGCACTTACACTATCTCGAAACACATACCCTTTTAATTGTGTCCAAATAGGAGAAAATCCGCCTGTAATGAAAAATGCCGCGATGGAAAGAGCTAAAATATAATAAATGTATTTGTCAAATTTTTTCTGCGTAAAAATATAAAAAATCGCGAGAACTGCACCCAGACGAATAAAGCCATCTGTATTCATCATCGCAAACATCATGATGGCTAAAAGTTTATAGTTAAAGATATTTTTTCGATCAAAGATGAGTGTATATAAAAGAATAAGTCCAAAAAATGAAAATTCCAAAGAGTAGGACTGTGGATACCACCATCTATAGATCAAGATATCTACTGCTGTGATAATCAAATAGATATTTTTATTGGTATCAATCGCCCAGATTATCGACCAAAGTAGAAACATTGGAAGTACAATATTGAGCATATCGGTATCGTAATAGCCTGCCATTGTACGGTTATAATAGCTCCATGCAACAGAAGCTAAAAGTGCAGCGATGAAACCCATCTCCAAATTCTTCAAATCTTTTGCTATAAGGACGATAGGAACCACCACCAAAGAAGAAAGAAAAACCGGCAGGTAAAGAATGATGCTTTCAAATGAAAAAGGCAGTATCTTCGCAAAAAAAGCGGTGAGTTGTGAGGCTGCTGATGTAACAGGAGAGAGGTCATTAAGCTGATGAAACTTGTCGAAGTACTCTTTTGCATCTGGATTGGTAGTTGTTCCTGAGAGCAGGTCTCTTGCCCCTTCAGCCCAGATATAGCCATCATTAGTATTTATCATCAACTGGCCGTTAAAATGAAACGGTGCAAAATCATGAAACTGATAGACCCAAATCAGACGCATAGCAACTGAAAAAGCAAAGGCTATAGCAATATATATAAGTGTCTTTCTACTCTCTATATTCAAATCTATCAATATCTTTCCTGTTTTTTAAAATTTTAAAGTTTATTATACTACAGTTAGTTTGGCTGATGATTAAACTCAGGCACTATTTCTCTCAGTTTTTGAAGTTTATCTTCACATGCAAGTAGTTCTTCTATATCTTTATTAAG
>JALVXQ010000024.1 GCA_027038255.1 Sulfurimonas sp.
CAACACCCTTAGCCTCCACCGAACAAATACGACAAGAGGCACACGGAGATGTTTTTGAAATATAACACATAGTAGGAATATAGATGTCATTTTTTCTTGCAACTTGAAGGATTGTTTCACCTTTTTTAGCAGTTACATCTTTACCATCAATTTTAAAATTAATAATTTTTTCCATCATGACCTCCCTATGCCTGAACCATAGCTATGTAATAACAACGCATACATCGTTCAGCTTCACTTAGTGCTTCATCTTGTGTAAAGCCTAAGTTCACCTCTGCATTATTATGTTTACGATACTCAGCATCTAAAACTGAAGAGTGTTCACGAGGCAGACCTGGAAGCCAACCTGTTACTTTCCCTTTTTTATCATAAACTTTGAGTTTTGAAAGATGATCTTCCATTATTTCATTGTCATTTAAAGTAATTTCACCACTTTGAACGAAACGACTAATAACAGAAGCACCTCTTTTTGCTTGACCAACAGCATTTACAATAGTCATCGGACCATATTCACAATCTCCAGAAGCAAAGATACCTTTACGAGATGTCATATAATCTTTTCCATTTGTCTTAATGGTAGCCCATGAAGTCATCTCAATATCCCACTCTTCAGGTAAAAAACCTAAATCAGCACTTTGAGAAACAGCAGGGATAAGATAATCTGCTTCGATTGTGTAAGATTCACCCTCAATTTTTACAAGTTGTGCACGACCACCATTTGGATCTGGAACAAGCTCAAATTTATCTATCAAAAGTTCTCTTAAAATATCATCTTCATCCGTTGTAATTTTATTTACAGCAGAATGAAATAAAAATTCTACACCCTCTTCAACAGCTTCATGATACTCTTCATAAGTTGTATTACGAATAATGGTTTTTTCATCACGACGGTAAATCATATAGACTTTTTTTGCACCTGCACGAATAGAACAACGAACAACATCCATAGAGGTAAATCCACCACCAACACAGACAACTGTTTTACCAGTTAAGTCCACAAAATCAGTTGGAAGCATCTGCTTCTCTTGAACCTCTTTTGGTGTTTTGATGTCAAATTTCTCATAAAGATTTACCCAATCAAGAAAATCAATAGCACCCCAATACCCTTTTATCTCTTCTCGTTCATTCTCACAACGAACTTTTTTAGAAATACGAGTACCTGAAGCTATCATTGTTGCATCATACTCTTTTTCAAAGCGACGCATATCATCTTGAGTCACTGTATGGTTCATGATGAAGTTTACACCCATATCTCGAACACATTCAATGTCTTGCATATACTTATCCCAAGGCATACGATATTCAGGAACACCAACAGTTACTTCACCACCAAGGACAGGAAGTTCTTCATATACATCTACTTCAACACCATCTGCACAAAGATAATATGCCGTCGTAAGTCCAGCAGGACCAGCACCAACAACAGCCACTCTTTTACCATTTGCAGGTTTCTTTTGCATAGGGTGAAAAAAGTCATAACCATGATCGGTTTCCCAATCAGCTCCAAGTCTTTTAAGCGACATAATAGAGATAGGCTCATCTAAATTTGTACGACGACAAGCATCCTCACAAGGATGTGGACATACACGACCACAAACATGTGCTAATGGCATTGTTTGACGAGTAGCTTCAAGTGAATCATCAAAACGCAAATCTCTTACACCCTCAATATATCCAGGAATGTCAACATGTGATGGACAAGCATCTGAACAAGGTGCAGTTATTTTTGCTATATAATTTGCATCTTCATCATAATGTTTTGATTTTTTCTTCTCATTTATACACTCTAAAAAAGTATCTTCAAAATGGTGCATAATATCTAAAATAGGATTTGGAACAGTTTTTCCAATCTCACATTTAGATGTAATTTGCATACTTTTTCCAATCTCTTTTAAATGATCCAAATCAGAAATTTCACCTTCACCACGAGCAATTTTATCGAGTACATCATATAAAATACGACCACCCCAACGCCCAGGAGCACAACGCCCACAAGCTTCAGAATACTCTTGATATTGTGCTGCATACTCCATAGCAAGACGAATAACATCTACATCTTCATCAAAAAGTGCAACACCATCCCAACCTATAAAAGCTTTTGAATGACGGTTTTCATCATATTGTTCTGGTAGATTATAAGCTGACTCTTCCCACTCTTCTTCTGGTTTGCCTATGTTGTTAATAGACTCTCCATTCCAAGTAGAAAAATATACTTTACTCACAATAAATTCCTATTTTTTGACAACGATAGTCCAATCGACTTCGTTGAATTTTAGTGAGTTATAGAGTTCATACCCACACTCTTTTACTAAATCAGCACTTCGTTGAATTGGAGTGAAATCACCTATCTCAAAGAGAAAAATCAGTGTCTCATTCTCTTTATGTGTTTCACCTAAAATCTCTTTCATACGAGGCTCAAAATCATTTCCAAGTTTTCTTAAATCATATCTTTTCATTTCATATCCTCACTGTTTCTTTGGCTTCGCACGAAAACTTTTTCATCAAAAGTTACTTTACTTAAAAAAGCAAAGCTCTTTGCTTTTCTTAAGCTTATCATCTGTCAACCTCACCAAATACGATATTTGTAGTACCAATAATAGATACAACATCTGGAATGTAATGACCTGGTAAAAGGTCTGTTAAAATTCCTGTATGCCAGAATGATGGCGCACGAAGTTTCAATCTATATGGATATGGTCCACCTTGAGAATTAATGTAAAATCCAAGTTCACCTTTTGGTGATTCAGTAGCCACATAAACTTCACCAACTGGTGGTCTCATACCTTGTGTTACAAGTACAAAATGTTGCATCAAAGAGTAGTTTTGTGTCATTATGTCAAGTTTTGGAGCTGAAACATATTTAGGTGCATGAGCCATAAGTTCTGTTTGTCCATCTTTTTCACATTTTTCATATAACTCTATACATTGATAAAGAATTTTTGCAGATTCACGCATCTCTTCCATATAAACACGGTATCTTGCAAAGTTATCGCCCTTATCTGAAAAAGGTACATTAAACTCTACTTCATCATATAATTCATATGGTTCTTCTTTACGAATATCCCAAGCAACACCACTTGCTCTAAGCATTGGACCTGTACAACCCCAAGAGAGAGCCATTTCAGTTGAAATAGTTCCAACCTCTTCCATTCTCATAAGCCAAATACGGTTAGAGTCTAGCAGATCTTCATAATCTTTAATATTTTGAGGAAGTTTGTTTAAAAATACTCTTAATTGTTGTAAAAAACTATCTTGAATATCTAAAGGAACACCACCAATACGAATAGCAGAGTGTGTTAAACGAGCTCCACAATACCCCTCAATAATATCCATCAAATACTCTCTCTCACGGAAAGCATAAAGGAAGACTGTCATAGCACCAATATCCAGTGCAGTTGTTGCCAACCAGAAGAGATGAGACATTAGACGATTAATTTCTAAAAGAAGCATACGAATAACTTTTGCACGACGAGGAACTTCAAGACCTATAAGTTTTTCAACGGCAAGTGCAAAACCGTAGTTATTTGATGATGAAGCTATATAGTCCATACGATCTGTTGTCGGCATAAACTCATTATAAATCATATTTTCAGCCATCTTCTCCATACCACGGTGAAGATATCCAACATCAGGATGTGCTTTTACAATTTGTTCTTGTTGCAAATGCAACATTAAACGCAACTGTCCGTGAGCAGATGGATGTTGAGGACCAAAGTTTAGTACCAGTTCATTATCATCTCTATCAAATGTTATATTTTCAAAAAATGGTGTTAATCTATTTTTTACTTGTGCCATATCTTATACCACCTTATCTTTGTGGATCATCAATTACTTTTGATGACTCTTTATTTAATTTTGTAACCATAAATACACCACCTTCTTCTTGATAAGATTCAACATGAGCCTCTTCTTCGCCTGTAATTTCAGTTCCTTTTGAAACTTCAAATCCAAGACGAGAAAAACGCTCAGAGTCATATCTATCAACGCGTGCAGTGTCACGAAGTTCAGGTCCAATAGCTTCACGAGCCTCTTTTCCATAGATTTTATCTACTTCATACCAAGCTGCAAACTCATCACCTTGTAGAGGATAAGTTTTAAGAAGTGGATACCCTTGCCAGTCATAAGGCATTAAAATACGCTTCATAAATGGATGGTTATTTGCCTCAATACCAAACATATCAAACATCTCACGCTCAGACCAGTCTGCACTTCTAAATAGTTTTTCAACAGAATCAACAGCTTGTCCATTTTCTATAAAATATTTTATACGAATACGCTTTCGTTTTGTCATACTAAGCATTTGATAAAAGATTTCAAAAGTGTTATCTTTTGCTAACCAATCAATAGCACTTAGTTCTGATAGTTGAGTATATTGTAACTCATCTCTCATTAGCTCTAAAACGCCATAAATATCACTAGCATTGATGTAAACAACCATTTGCTCTACTTGAATATAAGCATCTTTTACTTCAAATTTTGCCTTAATAGTTTCTAAATCATTAGCAAAAACTTCATCACTATCTACTGGAGATTTTGGCACTTGTGGTGCAACATAAAATCTATCTGTATAGTAAGCTTTTTTTTGTACATTATCTTTAGGTTTATACGCTCTCATATTACATTAACCTTTTAGCTTTTTGTGCATTACCTGCTTTGTTAGCACGAATCTTTTTTTGTAACAACATTACACCATACTGAAGTGTTTCAGGACGAGGTGCACAACCAGGAAGATACAAATCAACAGGAATAATTCTATCAACACCTTGAAA
>JALVXQ010000025.1 GCA_027038255.1 Sulfurimonas sp.
TAGCTTAGTTTTTTAAGCTTAACATTATATAGGCTTCTGCCTTAATAAAAAAAAGAAGGAAGAAAATGAAAAAAATTACAATGTCAGCTGTTGCTTTAACAGCAATTATGGGTTCTTTTAGTAGCGTAAGTGCTGCGGATGGTATTAACATCCTTGATGATTTACAAGTAAGTGGTGAAATCCGTCCTAGATATGAGATGGTAGATGATGGTAATTCAGCAACTGCTAATGCAAATGCATTTACTGCTAGAACTAAATTAAAGGTTACTGGTAATCTTTTTAATGTAGATGGTCTTACTGCTTCAGTAGGGATTATCTCTGTAAACAACTTTGGTTCACATACCTACAATGCAAAAGATGGCAACACATATAATGATGGGGACAAGCCATATGCTGTAGTATTGGATCCACAAAAAGCTATGATTTCAAATGCTGAACTAAACTATAAGGTTGGAGATACACTACTTCACGCTGGACGTGGACAAGTAAATCTTGATAACCAACGTTTTATAGGTACTGTTGGATGGAGACAACTAGAGCGTTCATATGACTCAGTATTCATCGCTAATAACTCTGTGAAAAATCTTTCAGTTTTAGCTGCATGGGTATATGGTCTTCAAGGTGTAGGTAGTATTCCTGATGACAATGGTCTATTAGGTGAAAATACATATGATACAAATACTGTTCTTTTACATGCTGCATATACAGTAATGCCAGCATTAAAAGTAACTGCTTATGACTATATGATTGCCGGAGTTCATGATACATATGGTTTAGCATTAACTGGTAATGTAAAGCTTGATATGGCAAAACTAAACTACCGTGCAGAATATGCTTTACAAAAAGATTCTACTATGGAAATTCATAATAGTGATGGAAAAGCAGATGCATCTTACTATAACCTAGATTTAGGGGCAAATATTTCTGGTATTTTAGCAGGTGTAAACTATGAATACTTAAGTGGTTCAAATGCTAGTGGTACTGAAACGGCGTTTAGTACACCTTTGGCAACAGGTCATAAATTTAATGGTTGGGCAGATCAATTTTTATCTACTCCATCAGGTGGTTTAATTGACGCAAATGTTCGTTTAGGATATAAAACAAAAGGTTTTGGAAAAATCTTAGCAATTTATCATGACTTCTCAGCAGATACGGCTATGACTTTAAATACAGGAGTTGGTACAGGTGATGATTTAGGTTCTGAATTTGACGCAGTATATGTTAATAAAATTCCAGGTGTTAACGGTTTAACAGGTCTTTTAAAATATGCTGATTATTCAAAAGGAAATGTTGGTCCTTTAACAGATACTACAAAAATCTGGGCACAACTTGACTACAAATTCTCTACAAAATAGAGTCTTAGAGTTTAGAACTACAAATTTCATATAAACTCCGATATTAAGCAGTTTGGCTTTTGCCACTGCTTAATACCCTCACGCAAAGAACTTCATTAAATTATCTTCTCATATAAATGCTATAATTACACCAAAAAGGCTGTAACTATAATGAGCAAATTTTTACCTTTCAGATGTAACTTAGAAACTTTCATAGATGATTTAAAATCAAAAACACAAACAAACCTCACGCAGGTCGAGAAACTCCTCACGCAAGAGGACAAAACTTTTGCAAACTTTGTCAAACCACTTGAACTGCAAGAAGAAGAACTCGAGCACTTCTTTACTCCACTTTCACACTTAAATGCGGTCAACAATTCTGAGCAAACCCAAAAGGTCTATACAGAGGCACTGCCTATCATAACTGAGTACTCGACACAGCTCTCCCAAAATCTCGACATCTATAATGCTTTTAAAACCATTCAGCAAAAAGAAGCAGAGACGCTCAACTATGAACAAAAAAGAGTTATAAAGCTCAACATTCAAAACTTTGAACTCAGCGGTGCCCACCTTGATACAAAAACAAAAGCAAGACTCCAAGAGATAAACATCCGTAAAAGTGAACTTGCAAACCAATTTTCCCAAAACCTTCTCGATGCAACCAATGCCTATGAGTATATTATCACCGATGAAAAAGATGTAGAGGGTCTGCCTGAGAGTGAAAAAGAGAGTGCAAAATTAGAAAAAGAGGGTCAAATAAAATATAAATTCACTCTCCAAATGCCCTCTTACATCGCCTACATGACCTACGGTCCAAACAGAGCTATACGTGAAGAGCTCTATCGAGCCTATGTCTCACGCGCACCCCAAAATGCAGCCATCATAGATGAACTCTTAGAACTGCGTCAAGAGATGAGTGAACTTTTAGGCTTTCAAAACTATGCAGAATATTCTCTGGCTTCAAAAATGGCAAAAAGTACCGACTCTGTACTAAACTTTTTAAATTCTCTCCTTGACAACTCAATTGAGCAAGCCAAAAAAGAGCTCACGCAGCTGCAAAATATTGCACCGCAAGAGTTAAAAATCCATGATGCAGCTTACTACAGCGAAATCCTCAAAAAAGAGCAGTATGCCATTGATGAAGAGGAGTACCGTCCCTACTTTGAACAGAGAAATGTCGTCAATGGTATGTTTGACTTTTTAGAAAAACTCTTTGGCATTAGCTTCAAAGCAGTCAATGAAAAACTCTGGCATGAAAAAGCCTATGCCTATGATGTGTATGAAAAAGAGAATCTCAAAGCCAGAGTTTACTTTGACCTTGAAGCAAGAAAATCCAAACGCAGTGGAGCATGGATGCACAACTGGCAGTCTCACGCAACGAATGAAAAAGGAGAAGTGCAACTCGCCTCTGCTTTTGTAGTCTGTAACTTTCCACCTTCAAGCGACTCTCAGCCATCTCTGCTCCGTCACGATGATGTCGTAACACTCTTTCATGAGACAGGACACACAATTCACCACATCTTAAGTGAAGTAAAAGAGAATGAAGTCAGTGGCGTAAACGGTGTAGAGTGGGATGCCGTAGAGTACCCTTCACAATTTTTAGAAAACTTTGCCTACGAGCCAAAAGTACTCAAACTTTTTGCAAAACATCATACAACAGGTGAAATTATTCCCGATGTAATGATAGAAAAACTTGTAAAAAGTAAAAATTTTCTCTCTGCAATGGGAATGCTCAGACAGTTAGAGTTTTCTCTCTTTGATTTTAAACTCCATACAAAAGCATATAAAGAGGAGCAAGTACAAGAACTATTAGACACGCTAAGAGAAAAAACAGCCCTCATAAAACCACCGAGGTACAATAAATTTCAAAATGGTTTTGCCCACATCTTTGCAGGAGGATACGCTGCTGGGTATTATAGTTACAAATGGGCAGAAGTTCTTAGTGCAGACACTTTTTATGCCGTCGCCGATGAGGGAATTTTCAACTCAAAAACAGCACAAAAATATCTCGAAATTATTTTGCATAACGGTGGAGCAAAAAGCATGCAGGAACTTTACATAGAACTTATGGGAAGAGAAGCAGACACAAAACAGCTTCTACGCCTTAATGGAATTAAATAGTGAAATTTTTCACTCTATTACTTCTTTTATCATCCCTGTTATTTGGAGAAAATATGCTAAAAATCGCAACATATAATGTAGAAAATCTTTTTGACCTGCAAAGAAGCGGGCATGAGTACAGCGAGTACATCCCCTACACAAAAGCAAACTGGAATGAAAGAACCTACAAAATAAAACTCCATAACACCGCCAAAGTCATCAAAGACATTAACGCAGACATCATAGGACTCCAAGAGATAGAATCTCTCAAAGCTCTCAAAGACCTGCGTTACAGACTCAAAAGAATGGGACTCTACTATCAGTACTACAAAATTGCAAACCTCAAAGATACGACTATCAAAGTGGCAATTTTAAGTAAAGTTCCTTTTGTTGCTACACATGAAATAGCTGTGCAACAATCTTACAAATACAGAAATATCTTAGAAGCGAAATTTAAAATAGATGGAAAAAATTTCTACGTTCTGGTTAACCACTGGAAAAGTAAATCAGGACCAGAAAGTAAGCGCATAGTATCAGCAAGAAAACTGCGCGAACGTGTGGAAGAACTTGGCAAAGAGAAAAATATCATCGCCCTTGGAGATTTTAACTCTGACTATGAAGAAAATATCCGTTTTAAAAGAAAAAGAAAACTCAATGATACAGACGGTATTACAGGTATAAACAACATACTGGGAACTATCAATCACAAAAATTCTGCTGCAGAGACAAAAATAGATGGCTACGACTTTTATAATCTCTGGTACGATGAGCCTGACAGAGAAAAACGCTTCTCATATATCTACCGAAAGAAAAAAGAGGCTATGGACAATATTCTCGTCACTGCAGCACTCTTAGACAAAAAAGGCATAGATTACAAAGAAGGCTCTATCCACTCTCTACAAAAACCCTATCTCTTCAAAAAAAATGGCAAAGCGATATACAGATGGCAGATGCGTTGGGGAACACCAAGACGACACTATGGCCGAGGATATTCTGACCATCTTCCTGTTATAGCGGAATTCACGTACTAATCTAAACACCATTTTATTGGTGTTTTTCCATGCGCAAGCAAATACTCATTTGATTTAGAAAATGGTTTTGAGCCGAAAAAACCTCTGTATGAAGAGAGAGGCGACGGATGCGGCGCTTTTAAGATTAAGTGTTTTGAAGAATCAATGAGTTTTTCTTTCATCTGAGCAGGTCTCCCCCACAAAATAAAAACTACATTTTCTAAATTCTTACTTATTGCATGTATTGTGGTATCTGTAAAATCTTCCCATCCTTGATTTCTATGCGAATTTGCTTCGCCTGAAC
>JALVXQ010000026.1 GCA_027038255.1 Sulfurimonas sp.
ACAATACGAAAAGATTGCATAGCTATAATGACTATTGCAGCCCATTGGAAATGGAGCTTAGGTGGTGGCAGTCTCAATTTAGAGAACCTGCTTAATTCTTTGTACCAAAAAGGGTTGACAGATCACGCACGGGTTCCTTTTCCCCTCCCCTCACTTTCAAGGTGGAGATCCCCGCCAAAGAGTTTTGCCAGTTTTTTGCTGATGGCAAGCCCCAGCCCGTTACCCTGTTCGTGATGCCGGTTCCGTATCTGCTTGTAGGCATCGAAAACCGTTTTCATATCTTCTTCGGACAAACCGATGCCTGTGTCACTGACAACAATGGCCAGGTATCTCTCTTGCATACTGTAACTGACGGTTATTTTACCCTTGTCTGTATATTTCACGGCATTGGAGAGCAGATTGAGCATAATCTGTTTCAAATATTTTTCATCCGTACAAAAAGTCCCTTCAGACACTGCATCCGTACCTCTTTTGATCACAATCCCCTTCTGCTCTGCCAGCAGTTCCATCATCTCTATTGCCTGGGAAACCTTTAAGGCTATCTCTTCTGCCCAACAGTGTGTAATAGTGACTTCAACTTTTCCCGCTTCTATCTGGGCAAGATCAAGCATGTCATTGATCATGCCAAGCAGATGGCTGGCAGAAGATTCTATTTTCCCTATCTTCGCCTGCTGTCCGGAAGTCAGAGATTCATACCCGATAAGATACTGTGTTGTACCAAGGATCGCATGAAGCGGTGTACGCAGTTCGTGTGACATATAGGAAATAAAGACCGATTTCGACTCAGAAACAGACCGGATTTGCTGCAGCAGTTCAATCCTCTCAAGCTGCAAGGTCACCATCGATGAGATGGCCCTGAAAAAGCGGCCTTCGTTAAGATCATCTGACAGAGGTGTACCCATACGTATGATCTTACCGTAGTATCGCTCCACTCCTTCAGCATGGTCTGTCACATAGAGCGGCATCTCGTCGGGTGTTCCTACAAGAGGTTCTGAGGAGAATCTCAGGTTGTCAAGCTCATCAACTGCCAGTGTGACACAGGCTTCATCCGTCTCTGTCTGAATAAGGGCATTGAAGATCGTAATCAGCTGTACAAAACGTTCGAGCCTGTGCCGGTTTTCCTCTTCAAGCGAATCAAGTGTCTCTCTCACTGTATCTATCAATGTGTTAAAGTGCCGGGAAAGTACACCGACCTCATCTTCAGCACCTACTGCTACCTGAGTCGTATAGTCCCGGGAATCGATGATGTTTCGTGTGGTTTCACTTAACGCTTCTACCGGTTTGAGCAGACGTTCCCCGATCCACCATGAGACAAGAAGTATCACAACCGTTCCGGCAAGCAGTATCAGCCATACGAACATCATAAACCGTTCAATAAAGGCCAGCGCGTAGGATGTTTTCACCGCTTCAAACACCCACCCTGTTGAAAGCACGCTTCCAAGCTGTTCTTTGACAATGATGAAGCGTTTCCCGATATAGGCTTCTTTTGGCGTGTGCAGTGCCGAAAGCAAGGTATACATGCCCTCTTGTATTTTTCCTATATGCAGACCCGCATCCGGAAAATAGAACAGGAACGATCCCTCTGCCGATTCCGGCGTAAAACGCATCAGCCGCATCAAATCATAGGAAAGAAGCAGGTTTCCCACAGGCGCATTTTTCTGCATCGATGCATGAAGAGGAGCAAAAATATAGAGTTTTTCTCCCATAAAAAAGGTATCACGCTGTAACGCACGTGCTCTGTTCAAATGCTTTGTCATCTCCTCCATACGCTTTTTCGGCAGGGGTGACGTACTGCTATGCGCAACGATATTACCATGCATATCTGCCGCATACATCGATATACCGGCACCAAGATCACGGCATTTGTGCTGAAGCAAACCGGCAATACGTTTGTCAACATCACCCACAAGAATATCATTCATCATATCCAAAGATGCGAGGAAACGAAGCTCTTTTTTCATCCCCTTAATCTCCATACTGACACCGGTGGCCACCTGATGAACCTGCACACTGTACTGTTTTACCGCATCATCGATAATACGTGTTTTTCCCGTCTTTTGCAAATAGACAACAACCAGTACAAAAGGCATAAAAGAGACCAAAAAAAGTGCCAAACGGATTTTCGTTTTGAGCGTCCATGATTTCATACTGCGCCAACTCATAATACGATCCAGTAGAGTACTTTCATCTTTTTGGTGACTTTGTCCTCAGGAAGATAGCCTATCGCTCCAGGCACTTTGGTCACAAATTCCGCCATGGCAGGAATAGACTCTACCCGATAGGGAGGTCGGTGACCGTGATAGTGTTCACGGATCCAGTAGCGTTCCAGATGTTCTGTGCTCATCTGAAGTACCTTGACTTCAAAGGCTTTGCGCAGGGGACTTGACGGCGCAAGATTAATGGGCTTTAACGCCCTGCCGTTAAAAAAACGTTGTTTTTTTAAAAATATCGCCCGGATCTGTTCTCTTTCAAGATGTTCTATGGGGCTCTTCGCCCCTACCACAACTGCAATGTTTTCAGCCCGGACGAGTATGCTTCCCAACAACATCAATGCAGTGATTCTAAACATCATCTCCCGCTCCTAGAACATCATTGAGACAGAAAAGAGAAAGCGATTGTCACCGTCTTGCCGATGCATTTGATACTCCCCCTTGAGTGCAACTGGGTATATCGGGCGCCAGGTATACCCCAGGACGCCAAATGTATCGTGCTTACCGCGTACTCGATCCTCATAGCTTTCTATCCTGGCAATCGCTTCATGCCCGTCAGCAATACTGTAGGTGCCCTGCACATACCCCATATATGGAATGGTCAGACCGTCTTCATCGAACTGTATTCCTGCTTCACCCTGCAGTGTGAATCGGCTCTCTTCATAACTGAAAGCAGCGGCAGCATAATAGCGCACTTCACCGTTCCTGAGCCGAAACGTACCGGCATTGAAGCGGTATGCGCTCAATCCCGATGTAACCTCCAGTCCCAATCCGTAATGTCTGTTGATATCCATATTGTTATAGACAGCTTCATTGACATAGGCATCGAGATCTTTTGTCTCCTGAAGCATCACGTTCAACACACTCTCATCCCACCCTTCCGGATGGTAGGCAACATTGACACCTGATGTAAAATGGGGGAAAAGATACTGCACAATTTCAGGGTTTGAAGTGGTATCTCGGAGCACATTGATGGGAATGCGGTTCCAAAAACCGATGAAAGAGTTGAACTTCCCTGCTCTCAAGGTATACTGCTCCTGTTTATAGTCCACATAGAAGCGTTCTATATGCAGGCGGAAATTGACCGATTCATTCTTATCTGGTCCGCGGAGAACCTCGCTGTAGATATCGTTGGCTTCCAGCTCCATCATATAGTCGAAGCGTTCCGTTTCTCCATAAAGCATCAGTGAGAAGTCATCAAGTTTGACCTCCTCTTTTCCGTCATTGACATTCTCATATTCAAAGGAGAAGTATCCCCCTGCATACAACGGTATATTTCCAACTTTAATGCCGTGCCCCAGATGATAGCCATCTTCGTCAGCATGTGTCAGGGTCAGCAGTGTACCGAAGAAGAGAAACAAATATATAAAGCGCTTCATTGTCTCACTCAGTTGAAAACATTTCAGGCGCAATATCAATCTGTATATAGATGATTACGCTGCTTCCCTCAAAACCGGGATCTGTATCGATCATCACCAACATCTCATTAGCCTCATCCATGTTTATCATGCTTTGCACCCTTTTTGAATTTGTGAAGTATAACACATATATGATACAATGATACAAAGTTATAAAAGGAACTTCTATCATAATGCGTATCTTTCTTGCCACTCTCCTGCTTTGCGGAACACTCTTTGCCAAAACCTACAAGGTTGTCTACGACCTCACCACAGACTCGGAGGCCGTGCTTTCCAAAAAGCTGATTGCCAATACCCAAAAACTCAAAACCTATTATGAAGCTAAAGGCGACAGGCTCGAAGTTGCCGTCGTGGTTTCCGGCAAAGCCTACCGTTTCTTCATACGAGACCTTGCACACTCTCCCTATGCCAACGACAGAAAACTCAGACAAAGCCAGTCGGCACGGACCAAACTGCTTACAGCGTTTAGTAAAATCGCCACCATCGAAATGTGTGATATGGGAATGAAACACAGAAATATTGCTCCTGAAACACTCTACTCTTTTGTGAAACCTGCGTTTAACAAGACCGAAGCACTGGTACGATACCAGAATGCAGGGTATGCCTATGTTCCCCTACGTTAGGCACTATACGACAAATTTCGCTATAATTCTTCCATGAACAGAATTATTCCTATTTTTATCGTATTCAGCACTTTTATATTGGCAAATATTAATACCGTTGTCAGTATTGTTCCCGAAGCAACATTCGTCAAAGCCATTGGCAAGGACAAAGTTGATGTGACTGTAATGGTCTCAACCGGCAGTTCGCCACATACCTACGAGCCCAAACCCTCACAGATGAAAGCGGTAGCCAAAGCACAGCTCTACTTTGCCATCGGTGTAGAATTTGAAAAGACATGGCTTCCGCGGTTCAAAGATTTGAACCCTAAAATGAAAGTTATCGATCTTTCTCAGGGCATCAAAAAAATACCTATGGCTGCCCATCATCATGAAGAAAGTGGACTCGACCCGCACATCTGGACAATACCGGAGAATGTAGCGATCATAGCACAGCACATTTTCGATGCACTTGCATCTGAAGATCCACAAA
>JALVXQ010000027.1 GCA_027038255.1 Sulfurimonas sp.
CTTGTGCTGCAGGTTTTACAAGAACTTTCACTTCATTTGATTTTTCTATTTTTCCATCAATTTGTACACTTACAGGTTGAATAACACAGCTTTTTTGCGGTGCAAACTCATACGAGAGTACATAACTTTTTTTATAGTCCATGTTGACCATTTCAATGCTTGTTTGTGAGCTTGAACCGACAATAGCATTGCCACAGATATCATTTAGTACCGGTTTATGTACTTTCTCACCACTGATTGTAAGGACATAGGTTGCCGTCTCCCCACTGTAAACGACAGGTGGTTCGACCCGCGCTGTTACACTCGCATAGATTGTAGTTGCTAATAGTATAAAAGTTATAAATATTTTTTTACCAAGGTTTTTCATTGCTATTCTCCTTCATAGGTTTTTGTTTGTTGAGCATATAGAGATAGGAGCTTTTTTGATTGTTAAGAGATTTAAGCCATTTTTTCTCTTCAGCATCACTCATCTTGTTTTTCATATCTTTTTGCTGCATTTGCATCGCTTGTGCGCTTTTCTTCTCTTTGTCTTTTTTATTTTTTTCGCCGGCTTTTAACTCTTTGAGCTTATTCTTTTTTTTCTGAGCTTGCTCTTTTTTGTTCTGTTCATTTTTTTTGCTTTTTTCTTGTTTCTTTTGCTCTTCATTTTGCTGTTTCTTTTGCTCATTTTGCTGCTGATTTTTTTTCTCTTCTTCGCTCTGTTTTTTAGACTTTCGCTCCTGTTTCTTTTGTTTTTCACTTTTTTGGTTTTTATTTTGCTGTTGCTGGTTTTTCTGCTGCTCTTTATTCTGCTCTTTTTTACTCTTTTTGTTCTGTTGATTCTGCTGACTCTTTTTGTTTTGTTGATTCTTCTGGTCTTTATTCTGCTGATTTTTCTTATTTTGCTGTTGCTGGTCTTTCTTATTTTTGTTTTTCTGATTCTTGTTTTGTTTCTGCTGTTTCTTTTGCTGTTTTTTCTGCAGAGCTTTTTTTACAGCTTCAAGATTTTCACGTACGGCTTTGTCCTCATGTAATTTCAGAGAGTCTTCATACGCCTTTATCGCTGATTTGAGCTCTTTTTCACTACCGAGTCTTGCGTGGGCATTTCCCATATTTGCAAAGTTTTTTGCACGTTGTGATGTATCAGAAAAAGTTGCTTTTTTATAATTCTGCAGAGCCTCTTTATATTTTTTTTGTTTATAAAAGGCATTGCCTGCATTATAATAGGCAGCACCACTATGAGATTTTTTCGCATACGTGTCAAAATACTTTGCAGACTCTTCATAGTTTTGATGTTTGTAGGCTTCTTTTGCATCTTTTAAATCTACAAAATCCAATACGCCCGCTTTTGCCATCGGTGCATTAAAAAGCAGTAGTGCCAACAGAAACATCGAAGGAACCTGTACTTTTTTACGTTTGCTCATAGAAGATGTCGCTATGAGCAGAAGAAGCAGAGCAAGCCCTACCGGATAGTAAAATAGAGGAATGTACTTTTCAATCTCTTCAGATTTTAACTCTTTTTTCTTCGCCTTAGCCTCTATCTCACGCAGCATACTTTTCACATCTTTATTTGAGTTCACGCCTTCTATGTAAACACCACCTGTCTTTATTGCAAGATCTGCGATGTTTTCATTGAGTTTTGTGATGATGATAGAGCCATTTTGTTTGATAAAATCACCGTTTGAGAGTTTTATTGGTGCTCCTTTTTTCGTTCCTATTGCCAAAACAAAAACAGTAATGTTATGCTTTTTTGCATAGGCTATTTCAGGTGAGAAATCTTTTTTATCTCCTCCGTCACTTAAAAGCAGAATGTATCTGCGTGACTCATTTTTTATGCTTCTGTTTACCACTTCAAGCATAGAAAGCAGATCCGTTCCCTGCTCTGTAATGGATGTCGTATCAAGATTTTTGAGTAAAAATGCAACAGCATCATGATCAAAACTAAGCGGTGAGACAAGGTAAGAATTTTTCGCAAAAGCTATGACACCAATACGCTCATTTGGTGCTAAACGTAAAAATTCCAAGGCTTTCTCTTTTGCCAGTCTCAAACGATTCGGATAAACATCTTCAGCCAACATCGAGTCAGATATATCCATCGCTATCATGATGTCTGAACTTTTTGCTTTTATCTCTATTTTGCCCTCTTTTATGACAGGACCGGCAAGCGCGACAACAAGTAAAACACCTATGAGCATAAAAAGTGCATTTCTGGCTTTAAGTGTCAAGGTATTTGCACTCACTCGAAGTCTGTTCATAACCTCTTTTGAAAAGAAGCTTGCCTGTGCCTCTTTTTGCGTGAGCAAAAGGCCAAAAAGAATAAACAGAGGTGGTAACATATAGTATAAAAATTCTGGATGTAAAAAACTCATTATGCACTCCCTCTTCTGTTTCTCAAATAGATATAGAGCATTAAAGAAATAAGCCCGATAAAAAGCGGATAAAAATAGTAATACTTCAAGTATGTAAAAGTTTCATTTTTTATCTCTGATTTTTCGAGTTTGTTTATCTGTTTGTAAACAGCTTGTAACTCTTGTGCATTTGAAGCACCAAAAGCCACGCCACCTGTCTCTTTTGCGATTTTCATAAGTACCGCACGGTTGTAATCCTGCGCCCCACTGCCAATTCCGATAGGATAAACTTTCACACCCTCTTTTTTTGCCAAGTCTATGGCAACATCAAGAGGAATTTTATCTACCTGTGGTGTCGAGTAACCATCTGTCAGCAAGATTGCGACTTTTGACTTGGCTTTTGTCATTTTCAAAAGATTAACACCCTGTGCCAGTGCTTCATAGAGTGCTGTATATTTTCCGGCCATACCGACTTGCAGCTGAGAAACGATACGTGAGAGTATATGCTCATCATACGTAAGTGGAGAGGCGATAAAAGAGTACGCACCAAAGACGACAAGACCAATGTTGTCATTTTTTCGTTTTTGGATGAAGTCCCGTACTATTTTCTTTACCACATCAAATCGTGTGGCTGCAGGGTCAGCAGCATCAAATCCACGTGTTTCCATCGATCCCGATGCATCCAAGATCAGAGCTATCTCATGCCCTTTTTTGGGTGTAAGCTCATAGGGTTCATCTTTTACCGGCGACATCAAAGCCAAAATCAACATCACAATCCCCAGCCATTTCAGAAGAAAAAGCAGTTTAGAAGAGGTAATATTACTCTTCATAAACTGACTTGCGTGAGGAAAATAGAGGGAAGGCAATTTCATCTTACAGAGTGTTTCACACGCAATAAAGAAAAAGATTACAAATAAAATTTTTGGAAATTCAAAATAAATCCCATCAAACATCGATCATACCTCTATATAGTTCTATAATTCTTAATGTTTCACTATCGAAATCATCTACACTTTTTTTATACTTATATTTTTTTAAATTCTCTACCATATCATGATAGGTTTTACGATGCCGCTCACTATCATTTTCAAAGGTCGCACCATACTCCGTGAGCTCATACGCTGCTTTTTTTGTCTCACGCAGGTCAATATTGTTTAAAATTCTAAAATGCTCTTTTCTTAGGTTAAATCTATTTTTTTCACGAAAATGTTTATATAAAAGATAGGCAGCGGCCAAAACAACAATAGTAACAATCGTCACAATACCTATAAAATAGTAAAAAGAGTAATCGTCTATCTCAAGCAACGGCTTGATGTCATGTAACGGTATCTGATTTGTCTGCATATTTTGCATTTTATCTGCCCTCAAATAATCTTCGTAAAGCCACACCGACACTTTCATGGGTATACACTTTTGTAAAACGCACCTGATGCTTTCTAAATGTTGCGTAGAGTTCTCTGTCATGCAGAGTTACTCTTTGTGCATACGATGCAACAGTGGCATCATTGAAATCACCCTCTAAAACATTACCGCTTTCAGGATCTATAAGAGAAGCAAAACCCATTTTCGGTGGTTTCTCTTCTAAAATATCTCTGACGACAACAGCGATAACTTCATGTTTTTTAGCCAAGAGTTTAAAGTCCGGAATCTCAAAAAAATCACCCACAATAATAAGCAGAGATTTTCGGCGAAGTCTCTTAAACAAAGTATCGGCAAGGACTTTATAATCAGCCTTGTGATTCAAAGCCTCAAAATTCACTATCTCTTCTACATTTTTATGTACAGAAAAAAGTTTTTTACTCGGTTTAAGATGTGATTCCATCTTGTCGGTAAAGATGTATGAACTTAAAAGGTCACCATTTTTTATCGTTGAAAAACTGAGCATCGCTGTAATCTCAGCAATAACATCCTGCTTAAATCGTTTTGAGCCAAAATGTACACTTCCGTTGAGCATAGAAGCGATGACAACATTAAGCTCCCGCTCTTCACGAAATATCTTGATATAAGGCTTTTGAAGCTTCGCTGTGATGTTCCAGTCAATATGGCGAATATCATCACCCGGCATATACTCACGCAGCTCAATGAAGTCATAGCCCTCTCCTTGAAATATGGAAGGATTGTTTCCCACCATCTCGGAGAAGACCTGACGACGAGCACGAACAAGTATCTTTTGTAATTTGCTCACAATAGCACCCTTATGGAATCGCTACGGCTTCAAGCACTTTTTGAATAATCTCATCACTTGTTATGCCTTCCGCTTCTGCTTCATACGTGAGCACAATACGGTGACGCATT
>JALVXQ010000028.1 GCA_027038255.1 Sulfurimonas sp.
AGCTCATGATGAAAAACGAGGCTGGTCTTGTGTAGCTTTGCAGGTTGTGTGAAGCAAGATGAGATTTAACAACCTTTCTAAGCATGTAGACGCCATAAATAGTTGGCTCTAGGACTCCGGTTCGATTCCGGACGTCTCCACCAAAACTCAATCCAACACAATTCAAAGAAACCCAGAAACTTCCCTAAATAACGATATTCTAACAACTTCTTTAGTCTAACTTAATCTAACTAATGTTATAGTAATCTCAACTTTTTAGGGGCTGATTAGGGGGCTCAATACAAATCAGCCCCTTAGTATAAAAACAAAAAGCCCCTAAAATAAAAATAATGGCTTATTCATTCGGCCCCACTAACAGTTAAAGGTTACCTATGGCACGCAAGACAACACCGCTCACAGCTACACAAATAAAACAAGCAAAACCAAGAGATAAAGATTATAAACTTAGTGACGGTGGGGGCTTATATTTACTGGTAACAAAAAAAGGCGGTAAGCACTGGAAACTAAAATACAAATTTGATGGTAAAGAAAAAAAGTTATCTTTAGGAGCTTACCCAGACATAACACTCTCAAAAGCAAGAGAGCTGCGTGAGGAGAATAAGCAGCTTATCGCAAATGGTATTGATCCTAACGACTTAAAGAGAGAAGCTAAAGAGATACAAAAGAAAAAAGAGATAAAAAGCCAAAACACCTTTAAGAACATAGCCATAGAACGCCTAGAAAAGCAAAAAACATTACCCTACAATTACAGATGATACAGGCATCAAAAATCTTTTAACAAGCATTAAGGAGTATAAAGGCGAAACCTAAACGAAAAACGCCCTTTTAATGCTTGCCTATACCTTTGTGCGTCCTGCAAATATCCGCCTTGCATTATGGAGTGAAATAGATTTCAAAAATAGACAATGGGTAATACCGGCCAAGAAGATGAAGACAAAAGACGAGTTTATTGTGCCTCTTAGTGATACCCTCATAACACTACTTCAAGAGGTGCAGCAGTACAGCAGCGGCAGCCCTTACTTATTTCCAAGTACCAAGAGCAAAACTACACCGCTAAGTGACGGGGCATTATTAGGAGCTATAAGGAGAATGGGCTACACCAAAGAGGAGTTTACCCCGCACGGTTTTAGGGCACTGTTCAGTACCATAGCACACGAAAAAAGCCCTTTTAAATATGATGTGATTGAAACACAGTTGGCTCATAGTGTAGGCAACAGCGTGAGCCAAGCATACAACCGTGCTAAGTATCTCGATGAGCGGGTGGAGCTTATGCAGTGGTGGAGTGATTATCTTGATGATGTGCGAAAGTAAATAGCAGTCAGAGGGGGTTACTAAGCCCCTCTTTTTTGATTAGTGCAAATAAGGTGTGAACACCATCAACACTAAAAAGACTACTATTATTTTGAACGACACTGTGATGCCTTTTTAGGTAAGTTCCCACCCACCCAACAAGCCAACCATAAAAAAATGGCAAAAAAAAAGGCTAAGACCGAAGTCCTAGCCTTAATAACTTACCTTATCGGGTAGTAAATCCGACTTTTTTGAAGTATCACAGTGTTCGGAATAAATTATACCGAAACTAAAGTTAAAAAACAAATAAAAAATAATATAATGAGTGTTAAGGTAATCTAATAAGTATTACAAATTGCAAAGTTTTTATTTTTGATTTATTTTTTATTGTATGGTGGGAAAATAAATAAAGGTGTGAGAATGATAAAACTATCAAGAAATCTAAAACAATATAAAGATGTAGAAAATTTTGCAGATTTTGAAATGATTAATTGTATAGCTTATGAATTTGCAATAAGAGTTAATGAAGTAATAGAAAGTATTAAAAAAAAGGCTTAATGAAAAATACGGGGGTCCAAATCATCATTTTTTGCATTGAGTATGTGAACAAGTAATAATGCTATAAATGGCTCATAGCTACGATATACGGGCTTTTATATTGAATAGTGCAAAGACACAAGCAAAAGGAGATAAAAGGCGTTATAACGCTTTATTTGATGAATAATATGCTTTTGGCTCCCCCTGAGACATGAAAAGGCGTGCGAGTTGTTCAAGGGCGCGCGCTCACGCAGTTATTCACAATTTCAAATTAGACTAAACTTTTTAAGAGTTTTTTACAAAGTTATTCACATCACATTTAATGAAATGATATACAGTAAGCACTCAAGCTATTTTATTTACTAAAAAGTTTACTATATTATTTACATGAATTTTACTAAACTTTTTAGCATGAAACTCCGTTAGTCATATTCGCTCAACGGTAACACAAAATAAACAGTTTGAAAAGTGATATAATACTTTTACGGATGTGAGCAGTATCCAACTCCATAATGACGAAATAACCTCTAAGCATATTTAGCCTTGATGGCTTTTTATGTAAGTCCAAAAGGTACATTTAAAGGTACATTATAGTTTTTATATTTTTAAATAATCCCTATATTACACACTTTAAATGGTTTTATTCGACAGAGGACGTCCCACCAAAATTTCTTCATTATCTTTTTCTTTTTTCTCATCCTGAAATGAACTTGGACGTACTCTTTTAGAAAACTTTACCAATATACTACTGAACACTCCTCCGCCGGGAAGAATCCATAACGCTGATAAAAAAGTCATTTTACCTATATCACCTATTTGATCTGCCGCTTTTTTATACTCTTTGTTTTTAAGATGTTTCGGAATATCTTTCGTTTCCTGATACTCTTGTTTGAGTCCGTGACCAATTTTTTTGCTGAATTTTTTTAATTTATGTATCATATATGAATTTTATTTTTGAGAGAGATGGTGTTCGAGAGAGGATTTGAACCTCCGACCACTTCGATGTCAACGAAGTGCTCTACCCCTGAGCTACCCGAACATTTAAATATAGAGTAGAATTTTAGCGAAATTTTCTTAAAGTAATTTTTTATATTAAATATTGGAATATTCTAAACATTTTACTTTTAATTTAGGTATATACGTAGTATAATTTCAATCACAGATGATATTATAAATTATATCAATCATTATATATGCCACAAGGTAAATCATGAAAGTACAATTAGAAGAGTTAGGGCTTACGAATGTGGGTAAAATTTATCATAACATTAGTTATGAAGAACTTATCAAACATGAGCTGGAAAATGGTGAAGTAAAAGAAACAAAAAGTGGTGCAACAGCTGTTGACACAGGAATTTTTACAGGCCGTAGCCCAAAAGATAAATATTTTGTAGATCGCGCACCATCAAACCAATATATTGCATGGGGTAATGTAAATCAGAAGATAAGTGAAGAGATTTTCAATGAACTTTTAGAGCTTTCACGTGAGCAACTCTCTGGTAAAGATCTCTATGTTACTGATGTTTACAGCGGGGCAAGTCCGGCTTCTAAAAAATCTATTCGTTTTGTAACAGAGATTGCATGGCAGTCACACTTTGTTAAAAATATGTTCATCCGTCCTACTCCTGCAGAATTAGAAGTGTTTAAATCTGACTTTACAGTTTTAAATGCCTGTAAAGCTGTCAATGACAGATGGAAAGAGCATGGTATGAACTCTGAAGTTTTTGTTCTTTTTGATATTGAGAGAAATATGGCTATCATTGGTGGGACATGGTATGGCGGAGAGCTTAAAAAAGGCATTTTCTCTATGATGAACTACTGGTTACCTCTTGATGGAAAACTCTCTATGCACTGTTCTGCTAATGTAGGAGAAGATAATGATACAGCTCTTTTCTTCGGTCTCAGCGGCACTGGAAAAACTACCCTTTCAACAGACCCACATCGTGCCCTTATCGGTGATGATGAGCATGGTTGGGATGACCACGGTGTCTTTAACTTTGAGGGCGGTTGCTATGCAAAAGTCATCAACCTTGATGCAAAAAGTGAACCGGAAATCTATGGTGCCATCAGAAAAGATGCACTTTTAGAAAATGTTGTTATGTATGGTGACGGTGAAGTTGATTATGAAGATGGCAGCAAGACAGAAAATACACGTGTCTCCTACCCAATCGAGCATATAGAAAACCACAAACCTGATCTTATGGCAGGACATCCTAAAAATATCATCTTTCTTTCAGCAGATGCGTTTGGTGTCTTACCTCCTGTCTCAAAACTTACACGAGAACAGGCGATGTACTACTTCTTAAGTGGTTACACTGCAAAAGTTGCAGGAACTGAGCGCGGCATAACTGAACCGGTTGCAACATTCTCTGCATGTTTCGGTGAAGCTTTTATGACACTACACCCAACAGTTTATGCAAAACTTCTTGGTGAAAAAATTGATAAGCATAATGTAAATGTCTACCTTGTAAATACAGGGTGGACAGGTGGCGGCTATGGCGTTGGAAAACGTATGAGCCTTAAAGATACACGTGCATGTATCAATGCTATCTTAGACGGTTCTATCAATGATTCTGAATTTGACACAACGAAAACTTTCAGACTTCAAGTTCCAAAAACACTAGGCAATATCAACCCTGATTTATTAAACCCTAGAAATGCATGGGAAGATAAAGCAGCTTTTGATGCAACACGTGACAACTTAGCAGGTATGTTTGAAGAGAACTTTAAAAGATACCAAGATGCAGACAGTGAGTTTGACTTCTCTGCTGCAGGACCAAAAGTAGAAAACTAA
>JALVXQ010000029.1 GCA_027038255.1 Sulfurimonas sp.
ATCTATACCAAAGGTGCCCCTCAAGTTATTATTGAACTGTGTGATGAAAAAGAGTTTGATAAAAAAGAGGCATACAAAGAGGTAGACTCTTTTGCACAAAAAGGTTTTAGAGCATTAGGTGTCGGATATAAAAAAGAGGGTGAAGACAAGTACCATTTTGTAGGACTTGTTCCTCTCTTTGACCCTCCTCGTGAAGATTCAAAAGAGGCAATAGCGGAATCAAACGCAAAAGGTGTTTCTGTTAAAATGGTTACAGGTGATAATATCGCCGTTGCAAAATATATATCTGGTATTTTAGATATCGGCCAAGATATAGAAGACATCAAAGAGCTCAAAGGTCAAAGTACTCAAGAGTATGTTTTTCTCTCAGAACTTATCTCTCGTTCTATCTTAAAAACAGTGCAAACTGGCATTGATGAAGAGACTCTCAATAAAGAAGTAACAGCCATTGTAAACAATGTACAAAAAGAGTTAAATTCACAGCCTCTTCCTGCAGGTAGCGTTAAACAACATGAATCTGAAATAGTACAAATCATAGAAAAAGCAAATGGATTTGCACAGGTGTTTCCAGAAGATAAATACTTCATAGTAGATAAACTACAAAAAGCAGATCATATTGTCGGGATGACGGGTGATGGTGTAAATGATGCACCGGCACTTAAAAAAGCTGATTGTGGTATTGCTGTCAGTGGTGCAACTGATGCTGCTCGTGCGGCAGCTGACATAGTACTGATGGCGCCTGGTCTTCGTGTTATTGTAGATGCTATAGAACAAGCTCGTATAGTTTTTGAGCGAATGAAAAGTTATGTGGTCTATAGAATTGCAGAGACAGTACGTATTTTGATATTTATGACACTCTCTATTGTAATTTTTGACTTTTATCCTATTACGGCTATTATGATTATTCTTTTGGCACTACTCAATGACATTCCTATTATGACTATTGCTTATGACAACACAAAAGTAGAAGCAAAACCTGTACGCTGGAATATGAAAAGTGTATTTGTTCTCTCAACATGGCTTGGTGTTGCTGGAGTGCTAAGTTCTTTTACTATTTTTTATATAGTTATGATTTACTTGAAATCACATCCTGATTCTGCAATGTTTTTACCAGAAATACCTTCATGGGTAAATATGAAAGATGACAAATCGTTTCTTGGATTTGTACAGACACTTTTCTTTGTAAAACTTATTATCGCAGGACACTATACAATTTTTAATACCCGTATAGCAGATTGGTTCTTTAAAAAACCATATCCATCATGGCCACTTGTAACAGCTTCGCTTTTTACGGCATTAGCAGGAACTGCAATAGGTCTTTATAGTTTTGGTCTTATTCCTCGCATAAACTGGCAATGGGCACTCTTTTTATGGGCTTATGTAACAACATGGTTTGTCTTTAATGACTTTGTAAAAATGGGTGTTATCCGATACTATAAAAAAAGATACGGAGAGGAGGCGCTTTAAATGAAAAAAACAAAAAGAGATATACAACTTCCATGGGAAAAGCCAAAGCTAGAGTCAGAAGAACCAAAAGTTCATGAACTTATAGATAAAATTACGAATAGTCCAACATATAGGCTGACAATAGAAGATGAAGACTTTTTAAAATCAGATGCAGCAAGAGGTGTACGTCTTGAACTGGATTACATGAAAGCAGAACTTGAGATTCAAAAGCATGGTATTGAGCATACTATTGTTGTTTTTGGAAGTGCACGAATTAAAGAGCATCAAACTGCGATGGATGAACTTAAAGAGATTCAGGAAAAGCTTGACAAAAAGTCGCAAGACAGAGAACTGCTGCGTGAGTTCTATACGGCTGAACGTATGGTTGGAAAAAGTATTTACTATGAAGATGCACGCAGGTTTGGACGTCTTGTCGGTGAGAGTGGAGAAAATATAGATGACTGCAAAGTCGTTGTTATGACAGGCGGAGGACCGGGAATCATGGAAGCGGCAAACCGTGGTTCTTATGATGTTGGAGCAAAGACCATAGGGCTTAATATACATCTGCCTCATGAACAGTTTCCAAATCCTTATATCACACCGGAACTCTGTTTTCAGTTTCACTACTTTGCAGTGAGAAAGATGCACTTTTTAAATCGGGCAAAAGCACTTGTTGTCTACCCTGGTGGTTTTGGTACATTTGATGAACTGTTTGAAACATTGACACTGATCCAAACACATAAAACACAGAGTATTCCAGTAGTGTTAGTTGGTAAGAGTTATTGGCAAAAGGCAATTGATTTTGAATTTTTAAAAGATGAAGGTGTTATAGCACCACAAGATTTAGAGATTTTTAGATTTGCAGACAATGCCGATGAAGCGTGGGAACACATTTTATCTTGGCATAAAGAGCAAGGAAATCCACTCTTTAAAGAGTAAATGAGGCTTATATGAGCATAAATATTGATTTAATCCATTTTCTTGTTATAACTGCTTTTAGTTTTTTGATTGGACTGGAAGTTAAATCATATAGAAGCCAGATAGAGCAGCAGCAAAAAGCAAACTATTTTTTTGGAGATGTGCGTACATATAGTTTTGTAGGCATCTTGGGTTTTGTTCTTTTTAAACTTGACCCGAGTACCTTTCTGCTTTATCTGGCAGGTTTTTTTACGCTGAGTATACTTTACGCAGTGCTATATAACAAAAATCTAAAAGAAGACAAACGCAGTATTTTACTCTTCATTGTTATGCTCTTGGTCTACAGTTTTGGACCTCTCATCGAGACTCAGTCTCTGTGGATGACAGCACTGCTGTATGTGAGTATTGTATTTATCTTAAACTCAAATCGCGGCATGGACAAATACATAAAAAATATCAATATCTCTGAGTTTGAAACCTTGGGGAAAATGGTACTTCTCTCTGCTGTTATTTTGCCACTGCTTCCAGATACAAAAAGCATTCCCTATATTCCGCTCTCTCCATTTAAAATTTGGCTTGCTGTTGTTGTCATTTCTGCAATTAGTTATGGTGGTTATTTGGTGCAAAAGTATTTTTTCCCCTCAAAGGGTTACTTTTTAACAGGTATCTTTGGCGGCTCTTACTCTTCAACGGCAACGACGGTAGTGCTTGCAAGAAAAGCAAAGCATTTACATGGTCTTGATGTGATTGATGCTGCCATTATCTCTGCTACTTCTGTTATGTATCTTCGATTAATTGTTGTTGCACTTATTTTTAATATACATATTGGAGAAAAGCTGCTGCTTCCGTTTACGTTGTTGGCACTTTTTGGTTTTGCAGTATCATTTTTTTATCTGAGAAAGGATGACAAACAAAGAGAACACCCTGACATAGTCGACAAAAACCCTTTAGAGTTAAAAACAGCATTTGTATTTGCGATTTTATTTGTAGCCATGATGATACTTACAAGTTTTGTAACAAAAGATTATGGAAAATCAGGATTGGAAATTCTCTCATTTTTAGTAGGTTTTACTGATATTGATCCTTTTATTCTCTCTATTTTGACAGGTAAGTTCACTATTACAACAGCGCAGATAGTTGCTGCCATTATGATAGCAGCAGGAAGTAACAATATTTTAAAAGCTATTTATGCCTTATGGTTTGGCGGCGTGAAAAATACCTATAAATCCGCTATTTGGATCTCTGTTTTAGGTATAGTAACCATAGCACTTGGTTTAACATATGAACAACTTATGTAAGGAGAAGTAATGGAAATCTATTTTGCAGTTTTAAATTTTGCTCTTGCCGGAGTCATTGGAATAGTTGGTGTTTTGACACTTCGTAAGGTGAGTATACCGCATGAAGTTGTTTTTGCTTCCCTGCCTCTGCTTTTTGCACTGCACCAACTTACGGAAGGGTTGGTCTGGCTTGGTGTTGATGGAGTTATTGGACCTCGTGCATTAGAAATGGCTGAGACACTTTTTATCTATTATGCACAAGGAGTACTCCCTTTTCTTGTTCCTCTTGCTATTTGGCTTATTGAAAAAAACAGTTTTAAAAAACAACTTGTCGGCATACTTGTAATTCTTGGTTTTGGGCTCATGGTTTATACGCTGTATGGACTTGCGACACTTCCAAGCAGTGTAAGAGTAGTCAATGATACGCTCAATTATAGTAACCCTTGGACTGCAAACTACTATGATGCTCTTATCTATGTTTTGACAACATGTGGCTCTTTAATGCTCAGCAGCAGTATATCAATTCAACTTTTTGGATTTTTTAACCTTATAGGGCTCATCATTATTGCACTGCTGCGTCCTTACGGCTTTACATCTGTATGGTGTCTCTATGCAGCTACTATTAGTGGATTGTTATATTTTTATTTTGTGGAACGCCGTATTAAATTTTTGCAGGATCTTAAAAAAGAGAGAGCAGAGTTAAGTGATGAAATTTTAGCTAAACAAGAAGCGTTAAGCAATGAATTTATAGCGAAAAAAGATGAATTGAGTGCGGAACTTGAAACCGAGTTGGATGCACTTTTAAAAAGAAAATTATTTACTAAAAAGGCTTAATTATGAACAAATTGTTAGCAGAGGAGATGTACTACTTAATGGTACTTGGTAGAAAGTTTGAGTATGCTGCCAAAGAGAACTATATGAAAGGGAATGTTTCCGGATTTTTGCATCTTGACATCGGTCAGGAG
>JALVXQ010000030.1 GCA_027038255.1 Sulfurimonas sp.
TTCAAATAATCTTCTTTAAAGTAGAGACTTTTTATTTATTCTAAATATAACTTTTTTTTATACTTTTCCAGATGTAACACATCTGAAAAAGTTTCAAAAATCTTTCTCTACTTTAATATTTTTAAGATGATAATTTCGATAAAATCAGATACATCAAAAAACAATATTTTACAATTTTTTATATAACTATTTTCTCAAATTGTTATATAAAAAATTCTTCATATTACGTTAGGAAAAAGATTTATGATTACAGTTATAAAGAGAAACGGCAGAACAGAACCCCTAGATATCTCCAAAATACAAAAATACACTTCAGCAGCAGTAAAAGGACTTGCCAATGTCAGTCAAAGTGAGCTTGAAGTTGATGCACAGATTCACTTTCGTGACGGCATAACCTCAAAAGAAATTCAAGAGACACTCATTAAAACTGCAGTGGACAAGATTGACATTGATGCGCCGAGCTGGACTTTTGTCGCTTCGAGACTTTTTCTTTTTAACCTCTACCATCAGGTAAATGGTTTTACAGGCTACTGCTCCCTTCAAAAATATTTTGAGCGCGGAGAGAAAGAGGGACGCATTCTATTAGGTCTTAAAGAGATGTATGACCTTGACGAGTTAGAAAAGCATATAGAGCCTGAGCGAGATCTGCAGTTTAACTACCTTGGTATTAAAACGCTCTATGACAGATACCTTATAAAAGACAGAAGCGGTGAGCCAATTGAACTGCCACAGCACATGTTTATGGCCATAGCGATGTTCTTAGCACAACGTGAAGAGAAGAGAGAAGAGTGGGCAATAAAATTTTATAACATGATCTCAAAATTTGAAGTGATGTTAGCAACGCCGACACTCTCAAATGCCAGAACACCAAGACACCAGCTAAGCTCTTGTTATATCGGCTCTACACCTGATAATATTGAAGGCATCTTTGACGCTTACAAAGAGATGGCGATGCTCTCTAAATTTGGTGGAGGAATCGGCTGGGACTGGACACAGGTTCGTTCTATGGGAAGTTTCATTGACGGGCATAAAAACGCTGCAGGAGGAACAGTTCCTTTTCTCAAAATAACAAACGATATCGCCATTGCGGTTGATCAGTTAGGGACGCGTAAAGGTGCCATCGCTGTCTATCTTGAACCATGGCACATTGATGTCAATGACTTTTTAGACCTCAAGAAGAACTCTGGTGAAGAGCGTCGCCGTGCACATGATCTTTTCCCTGCAATGTGGCTCAATGACATGTTTATGAAGAGAGTTGAAGAGGACAGTATCTGGACACTGTTTGATCCTTATGATGTGCGTGAGCTCTCTACAATGTACGGAGAAGAGTTTAACAAACGTTACCTTGAGTTAGAGCAGGATGAAACACTCATCAAAGAGAGAGTCAAAGCAAAAGATCTGTGGAAAAAAATCCTCACATCCTACTTTGAAACCGGTTCACCGTTTTTATGTTTTAAAGACAATGCAAACCGTGCCAATCCAAACGACCATTTTGGTGTTATTCGAAGTTCAAATCTCTGTACAGAGATTTTTCAAAATACACAGCCGAATAACTACAAAATAAAATTCATTTTCCAAAACGGCGAAAGTGTCTCTTATGAAGAAGAGGAGATAGTAAAAGTTGACAGTGGTATCGAAAAACCGGCTAAAAAAGTAACAGCTCTTGACTCTTTAGGCGGCATGCAGATTTTTGTTGTTGAAAAAGAGAAAGTTGATGGTGCAACTGCTGTCTGTAACCTTGCTTCCATTAACCTCTCCCGCATCAATACAAAAGAGGATATAGACAGAATCGTTCCAACGGCTGTACGATGTTTAGATAATGTAATAGATTTGAACTTCTACCCGGTTGAAAAAGTCAAACGTACAAACATGCGAAGTCGCTCCATCGGTCTTGGTGTTATGGGTGAAGCACAAATGCTGGCAGAATCTGCCATCGTTTGGGGAAGCCAGGAGCACTTCGACAAGATAGATGAAGTTATGGAATCTGTTTGTTATAACACCATCAAAGCTTCATCGGATTTAGCTGTTGAAAAAGGGAGCTATCCTGAGTTTCAAGGTTCCAAATGGAGCAGAGGGATCTTTCCTCAAGACCATGCGAACGCAGACGTTATAAATCTTGTTGACCGCGGCGGACTTTTTGCTTCAACCTATGAGTGGGATGACCTGCGTACGAAAGTGAAACGTGACGGAATGAGAAATGGTTACCTTATGGCTGTTGCACCAACGAGTTCCATCTCTATCTTAACAGGAACTACGCAGGCAATTGAGCCGGTATTTAAGCGTAAATGGTTTGAAGAAAATCTCTCTGGACTTATTCCTGTTGTAGTTCCAAATCTTTCACCAGAGACATGGAGTTATTATACTCCTGCCTATGATCTCAACCAGACAGTGCTCATCAAAGCAGCAGCAATCAGACAAAAATGGATAGATCAGGGGCAGTCGCTCAATATCTTCATTACACTCGATAAAGCAAGCGGGCGTTACCTCAATGAGATTTATATGCTTGCATGGAAACTTGGTCTTAAATCTACCTACTACCTTAGAAGTCAATCTCCGGAGATGGCGAGTGATGTAGAGGACAGATCTATGGAGTGTGTAGGTTGTCAATAGGATGAAACCTTTAACTTCCTCAGAAATTACTAAATTTTTAGAAAGATTTGACGATTTTAAAGAGAGCGAAATCCGCTCTTTAAAAATTATATCACCGACAGAAACAGAAATGATACTTGCAGTGCAAGACAAAGCACGTGCCTATGACTGGATAACAATAACACTGTTGTTAAGCGGTCTGCAGGATGCGAAGCTTATAGATGAGAGTAAACTTGAGTATGTTGATATGAGTGAGGGCATCTCCATACTTCATGAGGAGGGTCTTTTTCATCTTGGTCTGGGCTCTTGTAAAACGCTTGCATCCATCAAAGATGCGCTACTCTTTGTCATAAGTGAAAACATAAAGTACAATGAAGGTACATTTTAAAAAGGAAAAATATGAGTTATGAAGTCAAAGGCGAGATACTGGGTTTTCAAGATACAAAAAACGTTACGATAAATGAAATAGACCCACTCTTTTCAACCATGATAGACAGTACAAATGAGAATATATCTTTTACTCTGGTCAATCCCTATCTCTTAAGAGACTATACCATTGATATACCGCTTGATGCAAAAGAACTTTTAGAGATTGATGAAAACTCACAGGTAGCTGTCTTTAACATTTTGATAATCCAAAAGCCTTTGGAAAAATCAACCATTAACTTTCTTGCTCCTCTTATTATAAATATGGATAAAAAACTTCTAGCACAGATTATTCTTGAACCTAAAAAACACCCTGATTACGGTATGGCTGAAACCATAGAGTCTTTCAAAGAAAACTAAGATGAAGTATCTCGTCACAGATGACTCTAAACTTGCACGCAGAGTTTTAAAAAAATCACTCTGCCAGTTCGTAGATGAAGAGAATGTTTATGAGGCATCTGACGGTTTGGAAGCACTTAAAATACTCCTTAAAGAGAAGCTGGGCATTATATTTTTAGATTTAACAATGCCCGTGATGGATGGCTACGAAGCAATACCAAAAATATTAGATATCAATCCTGATATAAAGATTGTCGTTGTCTCTGCGGACATACAAGAAAAAGCAAAAGAGAGAGTACTCGCACTTGGTGCAACAATGCATGTTGCAAAACCCATTAATCCTCTGAAAATGAAAGAAATTTTAGAACTTCTTGAGCAATGAATAACTTGACACTAACAGAAGATGAAGAGGATGTACTCCAGGAGCTTATGAACATCGCTTACGGCAGTGCAACCGCTGTTGTAGCAGATATGTTAGAAGCATTTGCATCTCTAAGCATTCCAAACATAAAAATCATGACAGTAAACGAACTACTCAAAACATTTCATGAGTTGAAAAGTGCAAGCTACTTTTTCTCCACGCAAGCTTTTAGCGGAGAGTTTAACGGAGAGAGTGCTTTTTTTATAAATGAGGAGAGTGCAAAAAATCTGGCTACGCACTTAGAGCTTGAGAATAGAGAAGATTTGGATGATGCCATTTTAGAACTTACAAATGTTCTCACCTCTTCACTCACAACAAAACTGGCACAGGAGATGGAGACGGAGGTGAGTTTTTCACTGCCAAATATACTCAAAATTCCTTTAGAAGAGATGGAAGGTGTAGAGACATTTCAGCTTTACTCACGGGTTATCGTTATCGATACAAATCTCAACTTTCAAGATCAAAAAATTAACGGCAAGATATTTATACTCACAAAAGATGAATCAATCCAATGGCTCAAAACAAAACTCAATACGATTTTAGATCAACTCTTATAGATAAAAAAATTGTTACTGCCATGAACAATGGTGTGATTATTTTGGACAGTGAACTCAAAATTCATCACTATAACAGATGGCTGGAGATTCACACACACATCAAAGAAAAAGAGCTGTTAGGGAAAAAACTGACCGATATTTTTGGAGAGATTAAAGAAAAAACACTGCTTCGTAAGATAAAAACAGCCCTGAGAATGCATACTCCAACCTACTATACAGCCATCACTTCACACTACCTGATTCCCATAAAAATAAATC
>JALVXQ010000031.1 GCA_027038255.1 Sulfurimonas sp.
TGTTAAAATCATCTGCGACAACTAAAACGATTTGCTGGGATGCAAACAACAATGTGGAAAAACTTACTGTAATTAAGAAACTTTTTATCATAAAGTATGGTACTATTACTATTATATGAAGTCAAGGGTAAAAAGGCAAAATATTATGAGTATTACAATTAGACAGGCAAAGGTTGAAGATGCGCCTTTTTTAGCACAAATGATGCTGCAGAGTTCTCGAGCTGACAAAAAGGGTGGACTTTTTGATTTGATTTTTGAAACGAATGATGACAAAGAACTTTTAGAAAAACTTGAAAAGCTTGCACAAACAGAAGCAAAGAGTCACTGTAACTATAGAAATTTTTTAATTGCTGAGATGGATAATAAAAGCGTAGGAACACTCTGCTCTTATGAACCGCGTAAAGCTACTCAAGAGGTTTTTATCAAAGCATTAGAAGAGGTAGGCTGTTCAAATGATATTGCAAATACGCTTGAAGTACTCTACTCTTGCAAATTAGATGTAAGCAGAACGGCACTTATGTTTGACTTTATGGAAGAGCTTGAGGGCTTCATTGATGTAGGTATTTTAAAAGCTTTGATGCAGAAATCACTCCTTACAGCACGCCTCAGAGGTTACAGCATTGCACAGACAATCATTGAAATCGGCTCACTTGAATCAGAACTTCTCTATAAAAAACTTGGATTTGCAGTTATTGATGAAACAGAGTGTGAATCGTATAAAGAGACCTTTGGAAGAAATGGACTTAAACTCCTCTCTATTACATTTTAGGATGGCAGTATAGAACTCTCTGTGCTTTCTCTTCTTCCGTCACTTCTGGCAATTGCTCTTGCCCTATACTCACGTAATGTATTGCTCTCTCTGTTTGGCGGTATCATTCTGGGTGTTTTTATCCTCCATGATTTTTCTTTTTTCCAAAGCATAGATGAGACATTTGCACTCTTTCTCTCTCTGTTAAGTGAAGGATGGATACTTAAAACCCTGGCTTTCGCCATTTTAGTCGGCAGTGTGATGGAGCTTTTAGAAAAAAGTGGCGGCATTAACGGATTTGTTGCTTTTATGACAGAAAAATCAAAACTTGTAAAATCACAGCGTTCAGCACTTATGGTAAGTTATATCATCGGTGTCATCATTTTCATAGAGTCTTCCATTACCTCTCTCATCGCCGGTGCGGTCGGACGTCCACTTTGTGACAGAGAAGGGGTGGCGCATGCAAAGCTTGCTTTTGTCTGTGACTCTACCTCTGCACCTATTAGTTCTCTGCTTGTTCTTAATGGCTGGGGAGCACTGCTGCTTGGTTTGATTGCGACACAGATTGACAGCGGCATCATCAGTGGAGACAGTGTCAATTGGCTTCTTGAGAGTGTTGTTTTTAATTTCTACTCTATGAGTGCTTTACTTGTAACTTTTTTGGCTGTTTGGTTTAACATAGAAATAGGCCCTATGAAAAGAGCAACACTTCCAAAAGTACATGCAAAGCTGCATTTTGCACACAAAGCTCCTATGAGTTATATGATAGCACCCATTGTTGTTATGATAAGTTCGGTTTTTATTTTTTTGATTATTACAGGTGCCGGAAATATGCTCAAAGGAAGCGGCTCAAGTTCCATCTTTTACACCATGCTGACAACTCTTGGCTTTATGTACCTCCTCTATGTCATGAGAGGCAATATGAGCAGTAAAAACTATATGATTTCAGCATTAAGAGGAGCAAAAAAGCTCTTTGGTATTGCCATGATACTACTTTTTGCTTTTGCGATTGGCAGGGTGACGAGTGATCTAAAAACAGGGCTCTATCTCGCTTCCCTTGCAGATGAGAGTCTCAGCCCATATCTTTTGGCGGGAGTGATATTTTTGCTAAGTTCTGTTATTTCATTCTCTACAGGGACAAGCTGGGGAACTTTTTCTATTATGCTGCCTGTTGCAGTGCCCATGGCTGTCGGACTTGATGCCAATGTAGCCTTGGCAATGGGTGCTGTTATAAGCGGAGGTGTATTTGGAGATCACTGCTCACCGATTTCAGATACCACCATCATCTCATCGCTGGCGTCTGATTGTGAGGTCATTGAGCATGTCAAAACACAGCTTCCTTATGCCCTTATCAGCGGTGTTGTAGCCTTAGTGTTGTTTGTACTTTTTAGCTTCCTAAGTAGTAATTAATAGAGTAACGCATATCATCATCGAGGTTTTCCATGTTTTTAAGCATCCATCGCAGATAACCCGAATCTTCACGTGCTACCTCTTCTAAAGTTTTTCCCTTGTGTTTTCCAAAACGAAATGTTTTGACCAAAATAGGTGTATTTGTTAAATCTACCATCTTTTCAACCGGATTTTCTTCTGGAAATTGCTCTTGTACTGCTTTGCGAAGTTTTGATAAAAAGAGTTTGAGAACCAAAACATCACCGATGGCATCATGGGCTTTGACCTCTATACCAAGTGCATCTGCCTCTTTTTGCTCCTCTTTGTAGAGATCCATTTTATAGCGAAAATACTGCAGACGGTGCGCATCTTCATCAGGCATGATGTGTTTGGCGACTCTGAGTGTATCAATGACTTTCATCTGCACATTAAAACCCTCTTTTTCAAGCATTTTCAAATCAAAAGGGGCATTGTGGATTATCATATAGTTCTGGGGAGTATTGAGCTCAAGCAGACGTTTGTATGCCGGTAAATCAGTACATTTTGCTTTGCCTTCTATCATCTCAGGTGTGATGCCATGCACCTCCATCGCTGCGAAGTGAATGGGTACATCAGTAGAACAAAACTCATTATATACTTCTATCTCTTGTCCACCTAAAACCACATAGCCGAGCTGAATGATTCTGTCTGCCTCATCTGTTCCTGTTGTCTCTGTATCTAAAATTATATATTTAGCCATCTCTGCTGTTTACCTTCTTTTGCTTTTAAAATTGACATCAAAACTACGCTGGGAGTTTGCCTTGACTTTGAGCGTAAATGTAACTAAATTTCCCTTAGTATAAACATATTTGAGTTTTGAATCTATGTAAGAGCCACTTTTTTTGTTAAATGGAATCTTCAGTGTAATGGTTTTGTCTTCATTGGAGTTATTAGAAATTTTGTACTCTATGCGTACATCAAACTGTGTGTTAGTGTCCTTGCGTGAGAGCATTTTTTGTGTTACTTTAGTGTCAAAGTCTTTGCCGACTTTGAGGGTTACCGGACTGTTTTTTGGCGTATTTGCGATGTTTTCTTCGCCTAAAAGCAGTTTTTCCTCTGCATCTTTTGTGTAGATACGAACAAGACCTGTTGGGAGTTCTCTTTGCAGATCTTTTAACTGTACTTCGCGTGTGACACCACTTGAACGCTCACCCATAAGATAAAGGGGATTGTTCATGGTCGCGATGTAACTGTTTTGAATTGCCACATCACTTTGTTTGAAAAGTTTTACTCTTGTCTTTTCAAAGGCATTGAGATCCATTCTACGTGGCAAGGCGTAGTGATGGTATCCGGCTATAGATTTGTGTGCAATGTTCTCTTTATCTGAAGCGAGCATGTGACTTCTGTAGGCAACAGCTTGTACGTGATTGTAGGCTCTGTTTATGTCTCCGGCAATGAGGTTGACAGTGGCATTTTTAAAATCTTTTCCTGAGTTGTTTACAATGTCTACCCATGCGGTAATATCTGCTTTATCTTTGTGCAAATTGAGAACATAGTCACTTGAAAAAGTGATATTGCGTGCAAGATAGCTGATATCGACATTTGTCTTGAGTGTTTTTGCACTTTTTATCTCAAATGCAAGAGTGTTGTCTGCTTGCAAATTTTTCGGAAGATAAGGAAAAATCATATCTGCTGTCTGCACAGTTTCTATTGTACCGGCACTGTTTTTGACAATGGCATGGTGACCACTCAGTGCTAAAAGTGTGACTTTGGAACCATGAGAAATCGCAACTTTTTTTCCTATAAATTTTTTTGCCAAATCATGCTGCGTAAGATTCTTAGGTCTGTAAACCTGTGAATAGAGTGTAACCGCTTCCGGTAATTCAATATCTACGGAGTTGTTGATGAGTGTATTTGGTATATCATCATATTCTAATTCTCTGTCTGTTTTTTTGATTTCAAATTCTTGAGACTCTTGAACGAGGGCAATATCTGAATTATAAATTGTAAGTGTTGTTGCGAAAATTGTCTGCGTGAGAACAAAGCTTGAGAGTAAAATTATTCGTTTCATAAAAATCCTTTGTTATACAAGAACTCTTATGATACACTTGTAAAAAAAATAAAAGGCAACAAGTTTTGATTACGACTCCTTTTGCTTATCTATTCATCATCGCGCTTAGTGTTACCCTTTTTCATCTTCTTGCCACACGAACAAAGATACGCATTTTTGAATTTCTGCCTGCTGTGGTTATGATTTATGCTTTTATGATGCTGCTTGCCTCTTTAGGTATGTTCAGTTACAATGCAGCTATCAATAATGTCTACACACTGACAAAGACAAACCTTCTGCCTGCAATGCTCTTTTTAATGCTGCTACAGATTGATTTTAGGCACTTTTTAAAACTTGGTAAAAAACTCCTTGTTGCGTACATCTTGGCAGTGAGTTCCATCGCTTTTGCATT
>JALVXQ010000032.1 GCA_027038255.1 Sulfurimonas sp.
AAATTATATCTCGGATATTTTTCATTCTCCTCTTATGCCTGCTATTGAAAGATACAAAGGTGTAGCATATGATTATCTAAAATATAGAGAACTTGATGAAAATAGTCAACAATTTTTACAAAATAATACAATTATTTTCTCAAATCTCTATGGACCTTTACTTGGAGGCGATACGATAACAACATATAAGGTTAAGCAAGGGAATAGTATTGGGGATATTGAACCAGATAAATTTTACAAAGAACGCTTCTCTTATCAACTCGATTTATACCTTAGTAATAATGAAATTCTCGACTTACGAGCTGGTTACTATGAGAAATTTTACAAAATTACAAAACCATATACAACATTAAAATTTCTAAAAAATGGAAAAGTGGTCAGTCATTGGGCAAAGGCCTATAGAGGAATTGTCTTGCGTGAGATTGCAAAAAATAGTGTTGATAGTATAGAAGCATTTATGAGACTTGAGATTGAAGGCTTGAGTATTGCTGAAATAAAAGTAATCAAAAATAGAACTGAAATTGTTTACAATATAGTAGAATAGGAGAAGATATGCAAGATTCACAAGAGTACAGAGAAAAAAAAGCCTTTTTTGAGAAGATTATCACTCTTTATGGGCGTAATGTAGTTGTAGAAATACTTCAAGATAAATCCATAGTGATTCACAAGCTTCATCTAGCAAACTCAAACAAACCAGATGCGACTATCAAAAAGATACTCTCTTTAGCTAAAGAGAGAGATATTCAAACTCTATATCATGAGAAAAATGCTCTCTCTCGTATCTCAAAAAATGCAAAACAGGATCAGGGGGTTGCTATTGACATCATATCAAAGCACTATCTCAATGCAAAAAAACTCAAAGAGCTTGACTCCTTCCGTCTTCTAGCCCTTGATGGCATTCACAATCCACAAAACCTCGGAATGATTATTCGTTCATGTGCCGCAGGAAATGTAGATGGCATAATTTTACCAAAAAAGAACTCTGCAAAAATCTCTCCTTTAGTAGTAAAAGCAAGTGCTGGTACACTCTTTAAACTACCTATCTACTTTTGTGATAGATTAGAAGATATACTCAATGAGATGCAAGATAGCGATATCTATGCCCTCTCCCTCGACGCAACACAGAGTATCTACACCATAAAAGAGAGCAAAAAGTCTATCTATGTTTTAGGGAATGAAAGTGAGGGTGTAAGCAAAGAGGTTGCTTCACTCTGCAATAAAAAGCTTATTATCCCTATGCAAAGAGAGGTAGAGTCTCTCAATGTTGCAATTACAGCAGCACTTATTGCCTTTATGAGAGCATAATCTCATAGGGTCGTTGTATCTCTCGCACAACTTCATCTACACTCATATGTCGAGATTTACGCAAAAACTCTTTACCATCTAAAAAAAGAAGAAGCGTAGGAATGGCAAAAACATTATAGTGTACTGCTACCTCCTGCTCTTGTGATACATCAATAGTTACAATTTTAAACTCTTGAAAATTATGCTCTATCGCCTCAAAAAGTTTTGGTTTTAGAGCATGACAAACATTACAAGTCGGTGCTGAAAAGTAGAGCATTACTGCCAAATTATCGTTTAGTATTTTTTCTATATCTTGGATTCCATTCATAATAAAATTATACAGTATAATTACGCTATGAGTTCAATAATTTTTAGTATTTTAAGTATTTACCTTTTTATCGTCATAGGTTACATAGCAAAACGCTCCTTTAAAGAGCAGATAGATGATAGAACAATTACACTCTTAAATGTTTACTTTTTACAAGTTTTTTTAACATTTTGGGGACTTTTGTTGCGTCCAATAGATATAACACTCTTCTATGCACCATTTGTCTATCTTGTTATAGTTATAATTGCCCTCGTAGTCTCGGCACTCTTTGCAAGAAAACTCTTTCATGAGAAAAAAGAGTACTCCATCGCTATGGTAGCGGCACTTATTGGAAATACGGGAAATCTTGGTATCCCTCTTAATATTGCCATTTTTGGTGAAAGCTCCATTCCATACACAACCATAGTAAACCTAATGAATATATTAGTTGTCTATACTCTTGGAGTATATTTTTATTCAAGAGGCACTTTCAGTGTCAAAGAGTCCTTAAAAAACATTCTCAGACTTCCTATTCTCTGGGCTGCTATTATTGCAATATCATTAAGTCTATATGGATATCGTCCAAATAAAGCAATAATGGATATGCTCATGATGGGAGCTTATGCCTCTATCACTATGCAACTTATTTTATTTGGTATCTATCTTTATGGAACAAAAATTCGTGAGATAAATAGGACACTCATCGGCTGGATTACAGCATTTAAATTCCTATTACTTCCAATTCTTGCATTTGTAATTCTTTCGTTTGTAGAGCTTGATAGTATGATAAAAGGGATTATTTTTATAGAACTACTGACACCATTAGCAATTGCAAATGTCAATCTCTCATCTTTGTATAACTGTGAACCAAAGATAGTCACAGCACTTGTCATGATAACATCCCTACTCTTTCTGGGAGTTATCTTTGTAGGAGTAAAACTCCTACCATTTATTTGATTTTTTCTAAAATTGCTTCAACAGTAAAGCCAAATTTTTCAAAAAGCTTTCCTGCTGGTGCAGATGCACCAAAACTATCCATACCTATCACTTCATCAGCAAAACGATACCATTCAAGCCCTCTAGCAGCTTCAATAGCCACTTTTTTTGTATCAGGAATAATTATTTCATTGATGTAAGATTGCTCTTGCTCTATAAAAAGGTCATAACATGGTACACTAACAACATTCACAGGAACACCTTTTTCATTAAGTGCCTCTTTTGTTTTTAGTGCAAGTTTCACTTCACTTCCAGATGCCATTAGTGTAATTACGGCATTTTCATCACTTGCAAGAAGGTAACCACCACGAGAAGCCTCTCCTTTAACAGCTTTTGGAAGAAGTGCTAAAGATTGACGAGAACATACAAAAGCAGATGGAGATTTTTTCATCTCTAATGCTTTTTTCCACGCCTCTACATTTTCAGCACCATCAGCAGGACGCCATACATAAAAGTTTGGCAAAGCACGGAATTGAGAGAGGTGTTCTATTGGTTGATGTGTTGGTCCATCTTCACCCACACCAATACTATCATGTGTCCAGACAAAGAACTGTTGAATACCTGCAAGTGCGGCAATACGAGTTGCAGGTTTTAGGTAATCTGAAAATACAAAGAAAGTTGATGTAAAAGGTTTTAACGGTCCATAAAGAGCCATTGCATTTGCAATCGAAGCCATAGCATGTTCACGAATACCAAAGTAGATATTACGCCCTTTTGGATAGACACCCATATCATTTAAGTATGTTTTATTTGATGGAGATAAATCTGCTGAACCTCCTAAGAAACTCGGTACTGCTCGTGCAATTGCATTTAAAATCTTTCCATTTGTATTTCTCGTTGCATCAGCTTTTTCAAACTCTGGCCATTGAATTCTTGAAAAATCAGAATTTTCAAGTGCTTTTAATGCCTCATTTTGCTCCATTAGTGGTACTGTCTTTTGTCTATGAATCCACTCACGCTCTAGTAAATCACCCTCCTCAACAGCACATCTAAATCGTGCAAGAACATCATCATCTACAAAAAATTTCTTCTCTGGGTCAAATCCAACTGCTTTTTTTGCTTCAATAATTACATCTTCACCAAGTGGTGCACCATGAGCATGATGAGAACCTTCTAATTTTCCAGCACCCTTAGCAATAATAGTATTTGCAATAATAATTGTTGGTCTTGAATTTGCTTTTGCAGATGTAAGTGTCGCATCAATATCATCATAATCATGTCCATCACACTCTAAAACATCCCAGTTTTGTGCCTCAAATCTTGCTCTAATATCCTCGCTTATACTTAAATCTGTTGAACCCTCAATAGTAATACGATTTGAATCATAAATAACAATAAGATTATCAAGCTTATTATGTCCTGCAAGAGAACAAGCTTCATAAGAGATACCCTCTTCCAAATCGCCATCACCACAAAAACAGTAAACACTATGATCAATCAAATCTGCTGTATCAGAATTTATCTGAGCACCAACAAATTTTGAAGCCATAGAAAAACCAACGGCATTGGCAATCCCTTGTCCTAATGGTCCTGTTGTAATTTCAATACCAGCCGTATGTCCATATTCAGGATGCCCTGGAGTCTTTGAATCAAGCTGACGAAACTCTTTTAAATCTTCAAGTTCTAATCCATATCCCCAAAGATAATACAAAGAGTAGATAAGCCCTGTCGCATGTCCACCAGAAAAGACCAATCTGTCACGGTTTAACCATGAAGGATTTTTCGGATTGTGATTAAGATGTTCGCTTAACACTACTGCAATATCTGCAAGTCCCATCGGTGCACCTGGATGACCTGAATTCGCCTTTTGAACCATATCAGCTGCTAAAAATCTAATAGTATCTGCCATCTTTTTACGCATTACATTTGTATCCATTACTACCTATCCTTTGTGTCTATTTATATATTTTGTTAATAGAGGTGACAATTCACTTCGTAAACTCTCATCAAAATTATCT
>JALVXQ010000033.1 GCA_027038255.1 Sulfurimonas sp.
ATCGTCATTATATTCGATGGCCATATAGATTTTGCCTCGAATGAAAGAGATATAGAGGGGATGTTTTGAACGTTTTTTGTAATTGAGCAATTTTTGCATCAGCGTTGGGGTCAAGATGTAGCGTGCTTCAACTTGGTCACTGCCATAAACGACAAACTCTTTTTCAAAATCAGGAGAGTCCATCTTGACAAGTTCATTGCGTGAGAAGTTATGTGCCTGCAGCCACGAGCCGATGAGGTCTCCAAAAAGAGACTGGGCACTGTCAGGAAGAATGATGGTCTCACCTTGAAATTTTTTGTGAAAATCGGAGATAATGAAAAGCCCCTGAAAAAGAGTCTCCCATGACTCTCTGCCTTTAGAGTCTTTGTGGCGTTTCTCTGCGTGAAAATCAGAAAAGGCAATGTCTATGTTGTCAATTTTTCCACGAACGTAATCATTTCCACTTACTCTGTCAGGACGTTTTGTGAAAAGTTTGGAACGGTTGAAGTTTGCAAGTGGAACATGCATTTCCGGCAGATAATCCAGATTTTTATCTATCTGCTTTATCAGTGGTGCTATCACTTTTTGTTTAAAGTCACTTCTGTAATCAGTGATAAGGTAGCGGTAGATCCATCCAAGACCGGCAATGTAGAAAATGCCGATGAAAAAAAGAAAGTCCAAATCATTGATATGTTTTGCAAGAAAAGCCAAGAGAGTAAAAACAACAATTGAAAAAACGATGCTGATGTTAATGACGCGCTTTTTAACTGCTTTTCTATCTTCTTCTAGCTCCTGCAGTACAGGATAGAGTGTTTTGTAGTAAAAATCTGTAAGTTCACTAATAGTTTTCATCGTTTAGTTTTTGGCAAAAAGCTCACTTACATTGACGTTCTTTCGTTCACCCTCAGTGATTTCAAAAACATCTTTTGCTTTGTAATTCATCATAGAAGCCATTAGGTTTGTTGGAATCATCTCAAGTGCATTGTTGTAGTCTGTGACTGCTTGATTGTATGCACGGCGTGCCGCAGCTATCTGCTCTTCTACTTCATTTAAAGAGCGTTGCAGATGCATGACATTTTCGTTTGCTTTGAGCTCAGGATAGTTCTCAACTGCAATCATGATAGAACCAAGTGCCTTTGTTATCTTGGCATCGAGGTTCATTTTCTGTTTGTCAGAGATGTTTGGACGGTTGGCTTCACTTCTAAGTTTTGTCACCTCTTGGAGCAGTGACTTCTCATGATCCATGTACTTTGAAACGGAAGCAACAAGATTTGGGATGAGGTCGTAGCGTTTTTTGAGCTGTGTATCGACCGATGCAAAGATGTTCTCTACTTGATTTTTCTTTGCTACAAGGGAGTTGTACATTAAGACAAGCAGAATTGCTACGACGATAAGAATGATTAAGGGTGTGGACATAAGAGACCTTTTATTTGTTTTATTTATTATAGCAAATTAATTTTTTATTATATCTTTGGCGCATAAATATGCAGAACTCCATGCAAAGGCGAAGTTGTATCCGCCGCGGCGGCCGACGATGTCTAAAACTTCTCCAATGAAGTAGAGATTCTTTTGTTTCAATGACTCCATAGTTTTTGGATTTATCTCATTCGTGTCGATGCCACCACCGCTTACCTCTGCATGACGAAAACCGTGTGTCTCTTCTACTTCAAATTTCCAGTTTGTAATGGTGTTGGCTATCTTTTTTGCTTTTTTTGTATCGATTTCGCTTGCTTTGCTTGCATGAGGCAGAGCGAGAAAATCCAAAAGATTTGTGGCAATCTTAATCGGTAGAACTCCGGCTAAGATGTCTAAAAGTGTAAAATGTGGCAGCTCTTTTGCCGTGGTGGCAATGTGACTTGCAAGCTGCTGCTGCGTGAGAGCAGGCAGGAGATTAAGTGAGACTGCCACATGATTAAATTCCAATAGTGCTTTGGAAGCAGCTTGTGAAATATCTAAAACTGCAAAACCTGAGATGCCGTAGTTTGTAAAAAGTATGTCACCTTTTGTTGTAAACTCTTTTTGGTGATTTATGAAGAGTGTTACCTCTCCATCGACCTTTGCCCCTGCCATTTTATGGACTATTTTGGACTCTATTTCAAGTTGCACAAGGGAAGGGTAGGCAGGAATGATGTTATGCCCAAACTCTTTTGCAAAATCTTCACCGTCGCTGTTACCGCCAAGATGCGAAGCTGCACGTGAACCGCTTGCAACAACAACTGCATCATATTTACTGAGAAACTCTTTTACAGAGTTGATTTTGGCATTATAGTGAAAAACAACACCTAGATTTTTTGCATACTCTTCATAAATTTTTGCAACACATTTTGCTTCATTAGAAAGAGGATAGACCTTTCCGTCGGCTTTGACATCAAGCAGCAATCCCATAGAGTTCACAAACTTAGTAAAAGCGTGAAAATCAAATACTTTGAGTGCAGGCTCTGCAAAGCTTGGGTTTTCTCCAAAGTAGTCTTGTGTTGAGACATTTGTGTTTGTAATATTACAGCGGCCGTTTCCAGAGACTAAAATTTTTTTTGCTACTTTGGCGTTTTGTTCAAAAAGTGTCACAGCATGGCCAGCGCGGGCACAAAAGATGGCACATGCCAAACCGCTTGCCCCTCCACCGATGATTGCTATTTTTTTTGTCATCTCACTCTCCACTACTCTTTAAATTTTGAAAGCTGCATCAGATACGAACTGAAAACAAATCCATACTCTTGTATGATTTTTTTATTGAGGTATGGTTTGGTTGTCTTTCCAAGGTAAAGTGAAACCAACAGACCGTTTTTAAGATATGCAGGATCGTACGCGAAAGAGACTATTTTGTTTTTGTTTGCCCACGCAGCAATCTCTTGAAGCTCTTTTTGTTTATGCTGCAACACAATCACAGCATCAGGTTTTTGTTGCATATCTGTATTGAACTGTACTATTTGAACAGTTACTTTTTTGTTGAGCAGAACATTTGGATAATCTGCCTCTATTGCTGATTGAAACTTTTTGGCGGTATTTTCATCTATTTTTTTTGCCAAAATGTAGATGCTGAGTATAGGGGAGTCACTGCTCCTGATGCCCTCTTCAAGCAGAGCGATTTTTACAAACAGCTTTGCCTCAATATTGATGATATTCGTATCATACTGTTTGGCGAACAGTTGTAGCGATAAAATTAAAAGAAGAGCAAATACTCTTTGTATCATCGCACTCTCCACTCTAAAGAGAGCCAGAAAGAGCGCCCGTCACGATGAAAGTCATTTTCATAGGTTCCAGTGCCGTTTACAGGGTCTTCATCCCCGAGTTTTGATGGAAAAGCGACATCTGCATCAAATATATTTTTTGCACTTGCCTGTATGGAAAAAGAGTCCTGCGTAAATGTGAGTGTCTGATCAAATGTTGTGTAGCCATGCAGTGTGCTGCGTGTATCAGCAGCTTCTCTCTCTCTATCTCCGACATATCGAAGTTTACTGCCTGTATGCCATTTAGAATTTATTTGATAGTAGAGCATTGCATTTGCCAAATTATTTGCAATAAAAGGTACATCATCATTATTATGCGTTGTTCGTACCTGTACATAACTGTAGTTGGCTTGCAGGGTAATTTGTTCATTGAGAGGTATTTTCAGTTCAAATTCTGTACCGTAAGAATCTTTGTCATCACCATTGAGAAGCTTATAGGCCGCATCTCTATAGATGAAATCTTTCATGTGCGAGTAAAAAAAGTTGAGAGTAAACCAACTGTCAAAGCCGCCCTCATAACTGTAAGCAATCTCTATGGTATCTATAGTTTCTGACTTTAAAGAGGGATCTCCTATAAACTGCTGCGTATTACTGTAGAGTTCAATCCAAGAGGGAGCGCGAAAGGAACGCTGGTACATCAGTTTGTAACTCTGTGCGTAATCTTGGGTATATAAAAGGGAGAGTTTAGGTGCAAAACTTGAATCGGCATCACTGTAGTAATCATAGCGTATTCCAATGTTTGTTGTCCATTTATCACTCAGTGTGTAGATATCATTGAAATAAAAAGCATACTGGTTTCGCGTGAGATTATCTTTAAGACCATCGTTTGGCAATTCTATGGTTGTAACTTCAGAAACTGTCGGATCATTGATAAAATATTTTGTATCGCTCGCATTGGCTTGCGAGATATATATGCCAAAAAGCATATTATGCACTCTACTGTTATATTTTAAAGCAGTATCTGCGTAGATAACATCCTCTTTGTAGGAACCATCTCCTATCAAATCATAAGGGTATCCCAGCAGGCTAAGTGGTCTGAGTCTCGCTCCTCCTGCATACTTGTACTGTTTATAGCCTGTTTTTAAATCTAAAGAGGCATTTTCAGAGATTTTAGGAGTGTAACGAAGTTCGTTGATAAAAGAGGTGTTTTGAAGGTTTTTGGGGTCTTGAACAATGGGCCATGCTCCATAACCATAGAAGTTTTGTGTATTTTCTTCAAGCCATCTACTTGTCAAAGATAACTCTTTATAAAGTTGGAGCGTCACTCCCAAAGATTTGTTTGTAAAATCTTCATAAGAGGTGAAATTCTTCTGCATTGGTAAACGTGAGTAGG
>JALVXQ010000034.1 GCA_027038255.1 Sulfurimonas sp.
ACCATCAAGATTCTATGGAGATAAAACGCTACCTGCTTGTCATTCTTTTTCTCATACTCATCATTGCGAGTTATTTTATCTATCTCTATTTTAAAAGAAAACATGATGACCAACTGCGTGCTTATCAAGACAACCTTAACAAATATTTTCATCAGCAGGAGAACATGACAAAGATGCGAATCGCTGAAAAAATCATAGACACTGTAGCCAGCGGTAAGCTCGAACGTGAGCAGGAGCGTGAACTGATTAAGGCACTCAGCGGAAATATGGCAGATACGCAAGAGCCAAAACTCCTCACCGATACCATAGAAGAAGAGACTGAAGTAGTTTAATGCTTCTCGCTTTTTTACTCTTTTTTCACATCCTCGGTCTCATCTCAGCTTTCAATGCTCTCATGACTGCAAGGACTTCCCAAGGGGCTACTGCTTGGGTAATATCACTCATTACAATTCCTTATATTGCCCTTCCTCTCTACTGGTTTTTTGGCAGAAGTAAATTTAACGGTTACACAGCTGCGCGTAAAGAAGCAGAAGAACTGGTTGCCAAAAAACTCCAAAATATTGTCACGCAGACAGATAAATATATGCCAGAAGCATCCTCTTTAGGAGTTTTTGAAAAAACTGTGCAACGATTGGCAAAAAAATCCTATCTTCAAGCCAATGCACTTGACCTGCTCATTGATGGTGAAAAAACATTTCAAAGTATACTTGCAGGTATTGGCGAAGCAAAAAAATACATACTTTTAGAATTTTACATTGTCAGGGATGACAAACTTGGTCAGCAAATACAGCAAGCACTCATAAACAGAGCCAAACAAGGTCTGAAAATCTACTTTTTATATGATGAGATAGGCAGTTACAAACTCTCAGAGGATTATCTCGACACAATGCGCCAAGCGGGTATAGCAGTTTATGATTTTCACACACAAAAAGGAATTCGAAACAGATTTCAAATCAACTTCAGAAATCACAGAAAAATTGTTGTCGTTGATGGAACAGCAGCATGGATAGGCGGACACAATATTGGCGATGAGTATCTTTCAAAAAGTAAAAGATTTGGGCACTGGAGAGATACACACATAAAAATCACAGGACCTTCTGTCATTGCGGTTCAAAAAACATTCATTGAAGATTGGTTCTGGGCTGCGGAATATCTCATAGAACATTTAATGTGGGAACCGACTGCCTCAGAAAAAGAGAACAAAAAAGTCTTAATTCTTCCCTCTTCTCCTGCAGACACCATAGAAACCGCTTCGCTTATGTTTCTTCAGGCTATAAACTCTGCAAAAAAGCGTATTTGGATATCAAGTCCTTATTTTGTACCTGACAAAGCCATCGCAAAAGCTTTACAGCTTGCAGGTCTCAGAGGTGTTGATGTACGCATTCTCATACCTCAAAAAGCAGACCATATTCTTGTCTATCTGGCAGCTTTTACCTACTTTGAAAGCATCAGTGCTACAGGTGTAAAATTTTTCCGTTACAGCAATGGCTTTTTACATCAAAAAGTAATGCTCATCGATGATATGCAAGCAATGGTTGGCACGGCAAATCTGGACAACCGCTCATTTCGACTTAACTTCGAGATTAGCGCTTTAGTCACAGATGAGAACTTTGCTCAAAAAATTCAAACAATGCTGGAAAATGATTTTAAAGAGGCATACCTCATCACAACTGCAGAACTTGAGCAAAAATCTTTCTTCTTTAAATTCGCTACCCGTTTAGCACGACTCACATCACCGGTTCTCTGAGCTATGTTTACTCCAAAAAAAACACCCAAAAAGTTCAGACATCAAAAGCAAGCCTTGGCATCTCGCTTCTCTCTTTTAGTCTGGAATGTCCATAAAGAGAACCAAAGAAAAGATTTTGCAAAACATTTTTCGACACTGATGCAGAAAAATCCAAGTGACGTCCTCTTACTCCAAGAGGTAAAGTACCCAAAAAAAAGTGACTTTCTTTTCAATAACTACTCTTTTGCACTTGGAGCGAATATTGAAACAAAACAGAGTCTTTTTGGTGTTTTAACAGCTGCACAATGTTCATTTGACGATATCACCTCCTCGCTTTCAACAAAAAAAGAGCTTGGTTTTATTTCGCACAAAAGTTTTCTTATCTCCAAACATAAACTTCAAAATGCACAGACACTCTACCTTGTCAACATTCATGCAGTCAATTTCGTTTCGCTGAAGAGTTTTGCCTTTGAACTAGAAAAAATCAAACAAAATCTTTTGGAGCTTGACGGCCCTCTTATAATTGGTGGTGATTTTAACAACTGGAACAAAAAACGGCTCAAACTCTTAGAAAATTTTCAAAAAGAGTTGGGTCTGAGCAAACTTGAGATTGAAGAGATGCACCATGTAAAACAGATATTTTCACAAGCGATTGACCACATCTACTACCGCGGCATAAAACCTCTACAGGCAGTAGCCATTGACACAAAGAACATCTCAGACCACAATCCTATTTACGCACTTTTTGAAGTCTCAGAGTAAAACGATATAATTTCTTTATGAAACAAATAGCCATCATAGGACCGACCGCATCAGGAAAGAGTGATTTAGCCATCAAAATTGCCAAAAAGATTGATGCCTACATTCTCTCTATTGACTCCCTCAGTATCTATAAAGAGATAGACATCGTCTCAGCAAAACCCTCACGTGAGGAGTTAGCAGAGCTCAAGCATTTTGGCATTAATGAAATCTACCCAAATGAACATTTCAGTGTTGAGATATTTATAAAACTCTATGAAGATGTGCTACAAAAATGTAAAGCAGAAAATAAAAATCTCGTTATTGTAGGCGGTACATCTTTTTACCTTAAATCACTACTGGAGGGACTCTCTGTTTTACCAGAGATTACTTCGTTTGTGCAGGAGCGTGTACAAAAACAGCTTCTAAATCTCCCGGATGCATATAGACATTTAACACAATTAGATGCAACATATATGTCAAAAATTGCTCCAAATGACCGATACCGAATAGAAAAAGCACTGCTTATCTATGAAGCTTCCGGTAGTACTCCCAGCGAGTGGTTTGGAGAAAATCCTCCACAGCCTATCATAAAAGATTTAGCGATTTTTAACATTGATGTAGAGCGCTCTGTGTTGCGTGAGCGCATTCAACAACGAACAAAAAAAATGTATGAGAGCAGATTAATAGATGAAGTCTGCACTTTGGAGCAAAAATACACGCGAGCACCCAATGCAATGGGAGCTATCGGCATAGTAGAGGTTTTAGAGTATCTTGACGGCAAAGTTGAAAAAGAGAAGATGCTAGAGCTGATTTCCACCCATACAGCACAGCTTGCAAAGAGACAGCAGACTTTTAACCGTACACAGTTTGAAGAAATTACCTCTGCACCCTTAGAAAATTTAGAAGATATTATTTTAAAAAGTCTCTAGCAGATACCTTTGTACATCTCAGGGTGTCTGTCACGCAGCAGTCCCCAATACTCTCTTTGTTTCGCATTTTCTTCTAAATCAAATTCAGCATAGATGATGCTCTCTTCGTTGCGTGAAGCTTCGGCAATTTTAGCACCGGTGTAGTCTGTGATGAATGATGAACCGTAAAAAGTAAGTTCACAGCTCTCCCCAACTTCCCTGCCGTATCTATTTGCTACAACAACGGGCACGGTGTTTGTCGCTGCATGTCCCATCTGTACTCTTTGCCAGTGTTCTTTTGAGTCCAGATGAATTTCAGGCTCACTCCCAATGGCTGTCGGGTAGAAGATAATTTCTGCGCCTCCCAATGTTAAAGCACGTGCTGTTTCACAAAACCACTGATCCCAGCAGATGCCAACCCCGATTTTTCCAAAAGAGGTTTCATAGACTACAAATCCCGTATCTCCCGGCTGAAAATAAAACTTCTCCTCATAACCGGGACCGTCAGGAATGTGTGTTTTGCGGTAGTTTTGTAAAACTTCACCCTTATCTATAACAACCAAAGAGTTAAAATAGGCTTCTTCTGCTTTTTCAAAATACGAAACCAACACAACAACTTGCAGCTCACGTGAGAGTGCTGCAAACTCTTGAATCAGTTTGTTATTTTTCAGAGGAGCTGCCCAAGAAAAATACTTTGCATCCATATCTTTACAGAAGTAAAGCCCTTCAAAGAGTTCCGGTAAAAGTATAATCTGCGCACCGTTTGCAGCCGCCTCACGCAGGAGACGTTTTGCTTTTTGTGTGTTCGCACTCTTCTGTGCACCCATACTCATCTGAATTGCTGCTACTTTTACCATTGTGCTTTTTACCTAGCCTCTGCCGGTTACTTCTAAAAGATGATAGCCAAACTGTGTTTGAATCGGCCCATAAACCACGCCGACATCCCCGTTAAATACAGCCTCATCAAATTCAGGAACCATCTGTCCCGGTCCAAACTCTCCTAAATCTCCGCCCTTGCGTGAAGAGGGACACGTAGAGTATTTTTGTGCTATTTCACCAAAATCAGCACCATTTTCTATCTCTGTTTTTAATTCATTACACTTTGCTTCATCATCTACTAAAATGTGTCTTGCTGTTGCCCATGCCATATTGCTATTCCTTCAATTTTGTTTAACGAAATTTTACACTAAGTTTCATTACTTTAAAATTTATTAATGTAGTTAAGTAAATGTAATTACTATTATAATCTCATCATTAATTCTGTACTATACTAAAAATTAAAATGGAGAAAATATGAAAAAAATTCTTTTAGCCCTTATCGTTGCCTTTGCTTTCATTGGCTGTAGTTCAAAAAGTGATGAAAATACAAATAAAAATGTAGAAGCGAAACTTGTTGTCGGAAAAAGTCTCTCAGACCTCAAACTCAAAGACCAAAATGAGAAGCCACAAACAGTTGAAGCAGACACGAAAGTGATCTTTTTCTCATTTTCAAAGCCTACAGGGCATGCCTGTAACGACTTTTTAGAGAAAAAACCTGCAAACTATTTAGCTGAGCATAAAGCACTCTATGTTGCAGATGTCTCTGCTGCGCCGTCACTCATTAAAAAAATGTTCATTCTTCCTGATTTAAAAGATCTTAAATTTCCAATCCTTCTTATCAATGATGATGCACTCTCAGCAGCATATTTAAAAGGGATGAACAAAGAAAAAATCGTTGTCGTCTTACTAGATAATGGCACTATTACAAAGATAGAAAACCTCAAAGACACAAAGGCTTTAGAGAACTTTTTCTCTCAAGAGTAATCTTACAAATAAGCCACAGAAGATATAACACTTTGAAGCATAATGCCTAGCTCCAAATCCTTTGAGGCAAACTTTCCGGTTTGCACAAGAATAGCACTCAAACCTGCTTCTTGTGCTCCTTGAATGTCTCCTTCTATATCGTCCCCTATCATCACACATTCACTCGGCTTCATTTCCATATCTGCACAAGCTAGATGATAAAAAGCTTTACTCGGTTTACCTATAAGTAGCGATTCTTTGCCACTTGCATACTCCAAAGCACTCACAAAACAGCCAGCGTCCATACTTAACTTTCCGTCACTATCTTTAAAGTATCTATTTTTTGCAATCGCTAAAAGCTCTGCATCTTCTTCTAACAAACGAAATGCTTTGTTCAGATTGGCATAAGAAAAATTATCTTGGGCATCACCGACCACGACATATTTTTTAGGGTACCCCTGCAACTCATCAAAAAAAGCTTTGGCATCATCGGTAAGTAAAAACTCTGCAAAACTTTTTTCTTTTTGGAGGTACATTTTCGTCACATCGAGTGCCGTTATGACCTCTTTTGCATCAATGTCAAAACCCATCTCCTGCAATTTTGAAACGACTTGGCTTGAAGTCTTTTGTGTCGTATTTGTCAAAAAACGGATAGGGTAACGCTCTTTTATCTTTTTGACGGCTGCAACAGCGCCTTCTATGGGACTATCTCCAACATAGAGCACCCCGCCTATGTCACATAACACCGCTTTTATAGAATCATCAAACATCGCACAATACCTCCTTTTTAAAAGATAGAAAGTCCCGTTTTGGTAGTAAAAAGTTCCAATGCTTTTGTACCTATGAGTGAATTCCCCTGCTCATTAAGTGCCGGAGACCAAACACAAATGCCCATCTTTTGAGGAATGACGGCAATGATGCCCCCGCCGACACCACTTTTACCGGGCAAACCGACTTTAAATGCAAAATCTCCCGAAGCATCATAATGACCACAGGTAAGCATCACCGCATTAATGCGTTTTGCCTGAGATTTTGTCACATAGGCTCTGTTGGTAATCGGATCTACCCCGTGATTTGCCAAAAACAGTACACTGCGTGAGAGCATCTTTGTATTCATCTCCAAAGCACAGTGGTTAAAATAGGTCTGCACCAGAGTAATGGCATTGTTGTCAATATTGTCAAAACTTTTCATAAGATTGGTAAGGGCAAGGTTTCTGTAGGCATGTTCCATCTCAGAACTTGCCACCACTGCATCCATCGCGATTGTATCATCATCAGCGATGCTTTGTATAAAATCAAGTATAGCATCGAAGGCTTTGCTGTCACTCTTATAATGCGATATCAAAGTATCTGTAATGACAATGGCACCGGCATTGATGAAAGGATTACGAGGAATTCCGTTTTCATACTCCAACTGAACAAGAGAGTTAAAAGGATTTCCTGAGGGCTCACGTCCTACACGTTTGTAGAGCTCTGCACCAAGATATTTCAGCGCAAGCGTAAAGGTAAAAACTTTGGAAATACTCTGAATAGAAAAAAGTTTTTCAGCTGCCCCAACACTGTAGACACTCCCGTCAAAGAGTGTAATGCTCATGCCAAACTGATGGGCATCGACCTCGCCTAATGCAGGAATATAATCAGCGACTTTTCCTTTGTCAAAAAGCGGCTGTATCTCTATCTCGATATCATTGAGTATTTGTTGGTAGTCCATATTTTTCTCCAGATATTATGAACTATTTTAACATAATTTTTGTTTTATGCCTTGAGTTCAAGTAAAACAGTATCTCTGCGTGTCACTTCAACACGGCGGCAGGCATTTTCAAAAGCGGCCCCTTCTCCTACCAATATACATTTATGTTTCGCCCGGGTAATTGCCGTGTAGATGAGCTTTGTATTATGCATGATAAAGTGCGTAAAACTCATAGGAATTACAACAATGTCATACTCCATTCCCTGCACTTTATGTATGGTCAGCGCATAAGAGAGCATGATGTGTGACTTCAACTCTTCATACTCATATACGACAACTACATCCTCATTGGGGTAAAAAACAAAAGCCTGCTCTTCCTCCTCATCTATCTTAAAAAGCAGTCCGCTCATACCGTTAAATATTCGCCTCTCATGAGAATCCTCGCCCATTTTAAAGCCTTCGGCACTCCAGGAGTTCATATTTTCATTTTTTGTATGTACAACCTTGTCCATCAAACGAAACTCCAGTTCACCCCGTTTGATACACTTCTTTGGATTTGGATTGAAATACTCCTGTAAAACCTTGTTAAGATTGTTACTGCCAAGCGTACCACCCTTCATAGGGGTAATGACTTGAAAATAGTTCAGATACTCTTTAATGAGTTTATTACTCAAGCGATAGCGGGCTTTTTCTATGGAGTCCACTACACGGTGAAGTATCTCAGCGACAATATCCTGCGAATTCTGCTCACGCAGACTCTTCAGCTCATCTTGACTGAGCTGATTTTTCAACGCATAATAGTTTGCAATACTAATATCAACAAACTCAAAATCTTCATATTTTCCTCTGTACTGTGGGACTTCACCACGGCGTATCTCATTAGCAATGAGCGTAATTGCCTGCTCAGGAGATTGACGGTAAATACGCGTAAGCTTTACAATAGGAGCAAGGCTCAGCGTCAGTACATCACTGAGTACATTTCCCGCGCCTATTGGCGGCAGTTGTGCATCATCACCGACTATGATGACAATTGCTTTATTAGAGATTTTACTCATAAGACGTGCAAAAAGAGAGGAGTTTATCATTGAAGCTTCATCAATGAGAACGACTGAATAAGGAAATTTATCTGACGCTTCATGTTTGACCAGCAGAGACTGAATCGTAGCCGATTCAAAACCTGTCGTGTCACTGATGCGCTGCGCAGCAATGCCGCTGAGCGCACAGGTCATAATCTCTTTGTTATCATAGCGCGTATTTAAAAGTTCCAGGATTGTCTTAGATGTTGTACTCTTTCCCGTTCCGGCATAACCGACTAAAAAAAGAATAGACGCACCCTTGTTTATCATCTCTACTGCTTCTCTCTGCTCTGCACCCAACTTCAAAGAGGAGTCTGCCAAAAAGGCATCCAAATCTTTCACATAACCTCCGCTGTCACGTTTAGAACGCTCTACAAAACTCTCAAAAAGGAACTTCTCTGCATCATAGAGCCGTGCAGGAGAGAGGCGATCATTTTTCATCATAACAATACTTCCCTCACCTACCCGCTCAACAAGTGCCGCCTCATACAAGTACTCTTTTTCAAAAAAGCTAAGCAGTTCATCAAGACCGCTGAAAAGTATCTCTTTTGCTATACAGGAGTTACCATTGGCTTCACAATAATCCAAAAGCAAGTAATCCATCGCAGCACTTATTCGATTTTCATCTTCTGAAGCCACACCCATCTTCAGGGCTAGTTCATCGGCCCGCTTAAAGCCAATGCCATTAATACTTGTTAATATGTAAGGATTGGTTTTTATCTTCGAGCAGGGCTTATCAACATCTTTCATAGCCGTTGCAATAGTTGCTAAAAGTGTTGGGGAGACACTGTAGGGACTCAAAAATTCACCAAGCTCACGCATAGAGCGGAACTGTTTCCAAGAAGCCTGAATCTTTTTTAAGCGCTTCTCTTTGATGCCCTTAAATTCCATAAGCTTCTCAATGTCATTGTCCAAAATATTGACAAGCTCTTGGGAACCAAAATGCTCTATCAAATCAGCAGCAAGTTTTTTTGTAAAGCCTTTGATGATTTTGTTTAGAAAGAAGAAGAGTTCGTTTTGATTGACCTTGATGGCATCAAATTTAAATGTCTTACCATATTTTTTATGCTCATGCCACTCCCCTTCAAGGGTGATAGCAGAACCTTTAATATTTGCAATGGCACTTTCATAATAGGTACCGCTGACTTTTTCACCTGTTTTTAAAACTGCTATGAAAAATCCGTCATCGCCTTCAAAGAGGATTCTATCAATTTGACCTATTAAAATCATTGTATATTATTTTTTAAATATATCTGATTTTTAACATATTTATTATTAAGCCAAAAACAGTGTTTTGTATACTCATTCGTCTTTGTTAGGATATCTTGAACAGGTAAAGGAGAGGTATCTGCAGCATTTCTTGCATGTGGACGAACATGTGCTACTGCATTAAAGCTCTTATTTGGAAAATTTGTATAGCGAATTTTTTTGCCATTTTTATCCACTTTAACAGAAGCTACAATAGCACCTTTTTGGACTACTCCTCTTGTTTTACTCCATACTTTTTTTACTTCTAACACATCATGATATGGCATGTTCCAAAACTTCACTTTTTGTAAAATCAACTTATCTTTCTTATACTGAAAAAATACAAAGAAAAATTTATGTTCTAAAAGATTGAATATTACAGATTCTTCCCACTCTTCATGAGAGAGTTGTATATAATCAAATTTTGAAAAAGATAAATCTTCTTTTGGAAGGGCATTCTCCTTTAAACGAACAGTTTTTACTATAATGTCTGCTTTTTTAAACTCTTCAATCTCTTCATCCGAAGCTATACCTAAAATTGCCTTGGTCAAATTTGCATAAAAATTTTTTGCTTTAAAATTCAACTGCAATTGCAAGTTTCCTACAATCTCTTCTACGCTTTTACCATAAAACTTTTTAAATCTCTGAGTTACTACTTTTTCAATACTAATACCACTATCAAGAGATTTGATAAGTTTGCCATATTTTAAAGGTTCATGAGAAATCGTAGCAATGATATGGTTAACGTATCCCTGCTTTAAAGAATAAGCTCTTTGTTTAGCTAAATTATTAGAAAAAGGCTGTTCTCTAAGATTTCCCCCTTTAGAGCCTTTTGTGCAAGCACCAAGATAAAAAGTATCCCCTTCTGAAAGTTCCTCTGCTTTACCTTGTAATACCTTTTGCTGAATATTTTCCCAGTCCTTCTTAATAATTTGTAAGTCATAAGCTGGAAAACTCCAAATATCAACAAATTCAATAAGATAATCAAATAGCTCTTTTTCTTTCTCATAAAGATAAAAAATTAATAATAAATTTGCATTTTTTTTCCAAAAAGAGCTCGTATGAAAATCTTGATTTGTAATTTCCATATAATTTATAATATTTAAGACTAGTCGTTCTTTTGAACGATAAGTTCTATTTTTCAACTCTTTAAGAGGTGTAACTTTTAACTCTAAACCTGCTTCTTTAAAGTCTGCCTCTGCGTTAGAATTAGGATTGTAACAAAAATACAGTTTTTCTATTAATTTTCCAAGACTTCCTTTATCCTTAACTTTTACCTTCTCTTTAGAAAAAAATTCTGAAAGTGATTTCTTTTCTAATTTTTTTGCATAAGAGAGTATTGACTCTTGAGAAGCAATATCATAAGGAAGTTTACTATTCATCAAATCTCTTTTAAAAATGTTTTTGCTAATTGCTCAACTATTCCAACAACTAAAGCATTCCCCATTAAAAAAGCTCTTTTTGTATTGCTCACACCTATAGTATGATTATCTGGAAACATATTAAGCCTTTCAAGTTCAACCGGTGTTAAACGTCTGTATTTGCCATCAACACAAACAACATGCTTAAAACGTGAGGCTCCTGCACCACCCTCTCCTGTGATTATAGTGCGAGAAGGTTTATCTAAACTGTCCGGAAAGCCCATACTCCCTTCACTGTACTTATATGTATGCCCTGTTGTTTTATTGATGCGTTCTATTGATTTTGCACCTTTATGATATTTCCATTTTTCTAGTGCGTCTGTATCAATATAAAATTCATTTGCTACCTTGGTTTCAGATTCCAATACAGATTCTAAAGTTACACAGGAACCATTATACGCTGCTTCACACCGTGCCGTATAATATTGGCCATGTATCATATAGCCAGACTCTAAAAAAACATTTTTTTTAGGACTCTCTTTATTAAAGTTATTTGTAATATCTACTAAATCATCACTTAATTTTGCACATTTGATTGCATTTTCGTCTAAAGCCTTAATTGGAAAAGCTTGCGTAAATAGCCCTATTTTATTTAAAACTTCTAAACAAGAACCTTCATCAAGTTTTTTAAATAAATTTGTATTAGATTTATATGCCATTATGAAAACACGCCTACGACGCTGTGGCATCCCATACTCACTGGCATTTATGACCCGCCATTCAACTGCATATCCGAGCGAATTTAAAGATGCTAAAATAATTGCAAAATCTCTTCCTCTTTGTGATGCAGGAGATTTCAAAAGTCTATCGACATTTTCAAGCATTAAATATTTAGGAGCATATTCCCCTTTTTGCTCTAAAATTCTATAAATTTCCCACCAAAGAACTCCTTTTTTTCCAATAATACCATGGGAGTTTTTCAAAGTACTAGCAACTGAGTAGTCTTGACACGGAAAACCACCTACCAATAAATCATGATTAGGTATATCTTGTACATCAACAGTAGAGATATCTTGATTGGAATGATTATGAAATCCAAATCTTGCACAATAAACATCAGAAGCATGTTGTGTTTTTGTTGATGGTTCCCACTGATTACTCCACACGACTTCATATCCTTTTTCAGTCGTTGAAGCAGCTTCAAGTCCGAGTCTAAACCCACCAACTCCAGCAAAAAGTTCAATAGTTTTCAATCTGTCCGTACTTACATTATTCATTGTAACATCTTCCAAATAAGCTTGTAAAAAAAGGTTTGGCACTGTCATTACTACTCCGATAACTTCGTTGTAGTAATATTATTTCTAAAATAAGCATTATTATTTTAATATATGACAATTTGCAATACTATTTCGTCACAATCGCGAAACTAAGTTCAAGGATCTCTTGATGTTTTTTTATAAACTCATTTAAATCACTCAATTTCAAATTTTTTATTTTCTCTAGCTCTTTTTGCGAGTGATCCAGAGGAAAACCTTTGTAGTAATCCATAAAAGTTCGGTTGAGTCTTTGGCTCATAGTCTCTACGCGAAGTGGTTCACTCCCGAGTAAAAACTGTTTTGTTTGATCGAGTTCAGCTTGTGTGACACCCTCTTTAACAAATTTTGCAATGACCTCTTTTACCGTCTCTTTTGCCTCACCTTGTGACTCTATTTTCGTCTGCAGGTAACCATTGAAATAACTCACCGATTTACTCACATGTACACGCGCATACGCAGAGTATGCAAGTCCGCGTTTGACACGTATCTCTTCCATCAGACGACTTCCAAAACCACCGGTACCAAGTATATAAGTCGCGACTCTTGCCTTGTAGTAATCTTCATCATTAACTGCCATATTGTACGGGGAGCCAAAGTAGATGTAAGCCTGTTCTGTCTCACGCTTTAAGATGTCTGTCTTTGCATCTGCACTTGCTTTAAAATGCGATAATGCTTCAGCTTTTCCTTTTGGAAGGAGTTTGAGCACTTTTGTAAGCTCTTTTTTTACCTCTTCTATGCTGACATCCCCACCTACAACGACAATCGCACGTGAAAGTACAAGATGCTTTTTCGTAAAAGTTTTCACATCGTCTAAAGTAATACTCTTAACACTTTGAAGCGTTCCTGCTGCAGGCTGCGCCAATACAGTTCCCTCAAAAAGAAGTTTTTTCAGTGCATTGGAAGCGACATAATCATAATCATTCTCTTTGCGCGATATTGACCCCATCGTCATTGTTTTTACTTTTTTAAGCGAGCGCTCTGTAAAGTTTGGACTTTTAAGAAGCATTTTAAGGTACTTTGCACTCTGCTTGAACTGCTCATTTAAAGAGCCCATTTCTATAACAAAAGTCTCACTTCCCGTTGAAGCAGACATATGAATGGCTTTAGATTCTAACATCTCTGCAAAACCATTTGCACCCATCTCGCTTGAGCCTTCATTAAGCATCTTTGCCGAAAATTTTGCAACTCCCGCTTTTTTTGTGTCTGTTATGCTTCCGCTGTTTGTAAAGACTATCTGTGTATTTACAAGAGGAAGCCTTGTGTCTTTTTCAAAAATCAAAGGAATTTTAATCCCTTTTACCTCTATGCTATCTATTTTTGCTGCCATTAAAATCTGTCCTATTATCAAAAGTATTAAAAGTATCTTTTTCATCTATTCAAATATCTCTAAAGTTTCATATGCTGTATTTCTCACAGCCGCTGTCTCACCTATATCTTTTATAAGGTCTACCATCTCATCTTTTGCCATTTCATAGGCCGCTCCTGCAGAGCTTACAACATTCTCTTCCATCATTGTCGAGCCTAGGTCATTCGCACCAAAACGCAGCGCCATCTGTCCAATGTAAGGGCCTTGCGTGACCCAGGAACTTTGAATATTTGGCACATTGTCAAGATAGAGTCTCGCAACCGCCAAGAGTCTCAGATAACGGTTTGAGGAAGGTTTCTCCATGTCAGGAATCTGCGCCAAAAGCTCTGTATTTTTTCCCTGAAAACTCCACATAATGAAAGCACGGAAACCACCTGTCTCATCTTGAAGATTTCGCACCATATCAAAATGTTCAATGATGTCTTCATCACTCTCAACCGTTCCGTACATCATCGTAGCCGTTGACATAATGTCAAGCTTATGCGCTTTTCTGTGAATGTCTATCCATACATCAGAGTCGATTTTCTTCGGTGCAATGATGTCACGCACCTTGTCTGAAAGTATCTCAGCACCCGCACCCGGAATGGAAGCCAAACCTTTTGCTTTGAGACGCTCAAGTACCTCTTCGACCGATATACGTGAGACCTTTGCAATAAAATCAATCTCAATAGAGCTGAATCCGTGAATCGTAATAGTCGGATATTTTTGATGAATATGCTCCACCAAATCCTCATACCACTCAATTTTGAGCTTAGGATGTACGCCGCCTTGAAAGAGTATCTGCGTGCCGCCAATCTCTAAAAGCTCATCTATCTTTTCATCTATTTCATCAAAACTGAGTACATAAGCATCCGCATCTTTTTCATGTCGGTAAAAAGCACAGAATTTACAATCTACCCAACAGATGTTTGTATAGTTGATGTTTCTGTCGATGACAAAAGTTGTAATTCCTTTTGGATGCAGCTCTTTTTTTCGCGCAGTGGCTAATCTTCCGAGTTCTTTTAAATCAGCATTTTTTATTAACTCTAATGCCTCTTCTTTTGTTAATCTTTTTTGCATTGTCCCGCTTTAGTTGTTATTTTATCCATTGCATTATTCATCTTCATTATTTTTTGAGCTGCATTGAGCAGGTGATGATTTGCTAACCAGGAACCATCTCGGTAAGCCATTTTTACCTTACCATCCGTATCACGAAAAACCAAAATTCTCAGTGGCAGGTCAAGTCCTACACTCATATCCTGCTGCATCAAAGCAGTCCCAAGTTTTGCATTGCCAAAAATAACCATTTTTGACTCATTGAGCTTCATATGAACAGCTTTTGCATTTCCGCTGTGGTTGATGATTGCAAAAACATGCAGTCCTTTTTTTGCAACGATATTTTTGATATGCTGTACTGTTTTATTGACACTACAGAGACTCTCTTTTACGATGATATCATTGGCAAACAGTGACAAACTCATCACTGCCAACAGTAAAATTTTTTTCATTATTTCCATCCTTTACTCATTGGATTAATTGATTTTTTCTTTATAAACTTTCTATAGACAATATACATAACAAGAAGGGCAACAAATATACCGGCTAAAACTTGCAGCCATGCACCAAGATTGAGTATCTTATTTAAGATTGAATTATGCTCTTTCTTATCTATCTTAACATTTGCCATCTCTGCAATATGCGTCATTGCCGAAACTGCTAAATTTCCTTCTGGAATGTCTTTATGACAGGAGAGACATACACCTCGACGATCCAGTTTTTGGCGCTGTTCATTTGAGAGGGCAGTTGCCAAATTCCAGTGATTATCTACCGTTTGCAGCAGTGTTCCGTTCTCATCTACAAAACGACTCCAGTCGATGCCAAAGTTGTCAATTTTTGGTTTTTGGATTTTAAACTTCTTAGGTATCATTTTTCCATCGGCGGTTTTGAGTCCGACATTCCAGTCAACGGTTTGGTTCCCGAAGATTTTTCCACCCTCTATACCGTATCCCATAGCTTTAGGATTTGAGTGACAACTCTCACAATCACGCGCCTCTTTTTGCACCGTATGAGAGTGTACTGCTGCCATTACAATTCCCGGCAGTTTTTTCTTTGAATTTGGATGTTTATAATCAGGCATCATATTGACATGATTTTGCTGCACTGCTTTGCCGTCTTTGCCAATGACTGTAATAACAACCTGGCAGCCCGGCATTGCAGGTGAAATTCTTCCCTCACCATTTTGCACAAGCGGTGGATCTTCCCAACGCAGGTAACTCCGTGTCTCTGTCACTTTTCCATCTATGAGATGATCTTTAAGTGTTCCGCGCATCTGTGCTGTTGTCCCATGCAGATCATGATCATGCGCAGATGCAAGCCAATCTACACTCTTTTTCCCTTTGGAGTAATCAACTTTTACATGGCAACCATAACACTGTGGCACCCATGTGTCATGACAGGTATAGCACTCCATCTTGTCATTGTGTGCAGAAATCTGATCCATTGCAACCAGACCTTTTTTAGAGATTTTCTCTTCCTGCTTTAATTTTTTAAGCGGTTCAAGTTTTAAATCTTTTCCGCTTGCAAGATGCACGATGACATCATTGCCTTTACGAACAACATTTTTATAGGCATTGCCGCGTGCTGTTAAAAGGTAACCATCCTGCGCTTTATAATGTGTCCCTTTACTCAAGTATTTCGCTAAAGTTTTACTTACACCTCTAGCATCTCCGGTAGCCGGTTTTGTATCAAACTCATCGCCGTACCCTAAAGGAAGTTCCCAAGGGTATCGTTTTGTTGTTCCGTGACAATCCTGACACTCAATCTCAACAGGGGCTAATGTTGCACCACTGATAAATCCGTCACCATGCAGATCTCGTGTCGTATGGCAATCTTGACAGAGCATCCCTTTTTTTCTATGGATATCTTCTTTGAGATGGATATAGTGTTTTGTATGGAGTTTTGGTTGTGCATTTCCCGTTTCATCATAGGTAGGAGAGTAGTTTGTCTCCATCAGCCCTTCATAGCTCACCCCGATTCTTTTTCCACGGTTATGACACGTAGAACATGTTTTTGTCGGAATACCTGTGTAGTTAATATCATTCACATGTACAACAGAGTTGCGTGAGGCTTGAATCTCATGCACTAAGAGATGTCCGGCTTTGTTATGAGGGATGGTTTTATCTCCCCCCTCATAAAAACCGCTGTTTGAGTATGGAAGGTGGCATGATGCACACCCTATGCCTCTGTAATCTCCGCGTTTTTGTCTTCCTTTTCCACCGGTATGACAACGTAGACACTGATTTCTCAGGTATGTGTAAGCTGCAAGTTCAGGATGTTTTGTCGCCTCTTCGGCAGTCGGTGCGCGAGGAATCTCTTTGTTGGCTTTTGGATAGACTTGAGGATTGAGCTTTGCCAGTTTTTGCATATACTCTTGGTAAATTTTTGTTCCAAGTCTCGCATGTGGGTCTGATGGATTTTTGGCATCATAGTTTGCCATATTGTGCTCATACCCTTCTAAGCCGCCAAAACTGTAAAGCACACCATGAATTTTACCCTGCTCTGTCATCATCAAGTTGTTAAACTGTGCTTCAACTTGCTCTTTATGACACATTCCACAGCTGTTTTGATTTATCCAAGGACTTCCCGGTGCCGGGTAAAACTCTTTTGGCCCTTCATGTTTTAAAAAATAGTTCAATGTCCCCTTATGGGCTTTGCTTTTGTGTTTTGTAGCCGGATTTCCACCATGACAAATAATACAGCTGTTGTTGGCATAACCCGCCTCTGCTGCTTTTTTTGCTATCGCTTTTGCCATACCGGTATCAGGCTGACGAATATGTTCAATACCACCGTGACACAGCAGACAATTGTTCGTCTCATGATAATTTACGGCTCCAAAAACCACACTGACTAGCAGACTCAAAAAGAGAACTATTTTTTTCATAAAATCTACTTTTTATCTTTTGCTATTGCGTCTAAAACACCATTGATAAATTTCGGGGATTGCTCTGTTCCAAAGGCTTTTGTCACCTCAACTGCTTCATTGATAACAACAGCTGAGTCCAATTCACCAAACAAAATCTCATAGGCAGCCAGACGAAGCGTTGCACGTTCAATCGTCCCTAAACGTTCAAAATCCCAATCTTTGAGATGTTCGATGATTGCTTTGTCAATCTCTTCAAGATGCGCCATAACACCCTCGTACAAGTCAAGGGCAAAATCGCGCTGTTTATTACGGATTTTTTTCTCTTCTAAAATCTCGGTTGTATGTTCAGAAGTGTTTCCATTGCCTAAATCAAAAGCGTACAAAAGGCTGACAACAGCCATTCTTGCGTGATGTCTTGTTGCCATTTAAAGTGCCTCGTAAAGATCAATCATCTCAATAACCGTAGTCATCGCTTCAAAACCTTTATTTCCTGCTTTTGTTCCTGCGCGCTCAATTGCCTGCTCGATGGTATCTGTCGTTAAAAGTCCGAAACTCACCGGTCTTTGATACTTCAAGCTCATTGAAGCGATGCCTTTTGTAGCTTCAGCAGCAACATAGTCAAAGTGTGGTGTAGCACCACGAATAACAGCACCAAGAGCACAAACAGCATCATACTTTCCACTTGCAAGCAGTTGATCTACTATCATCGGAAGCTCAAATGCACCCGGAACAAGTACATGTGTCAAATCTTCTGTGTTCCCACCATGTCTGTCAAATGCATCTTTTGCACCCTCCACAAGTCTGTCTACTATAAAGTGATTCCATCGTGTACTCACAATCGCAATTTTTTTGCCATTGACTACTTTTAATTTACCTTCTATCAATTTCATTTCTGTCCTTTGTTTTTTAATTTAATCACAGTATCGGAAGTAATTCCGATACTTACGCTAACGCTTGGTTTTCTTCGGCAGAAAGCCCATTGTGCTAGCACAATTTATGCAATTTGTTGTAACTTTTTAATTTTTACTATG